>JARGGA010000104.1 GCA_029210805.1 Candidatus Thorarchaeota archaeon | reverse complement strand
TCTGTTCTGAAGAGGCTAGAGTATTTATTCTTTGGCTATATTGGACCCAACGGCGCTGGTAAGACTACTACGATAAAGATACTCGTAGGGCTTATACGGGATTTTGAGGGTGAGGTGTTTGTAGATGGGAGGAGTATATCAGAGGAACGATTGAACATTCATAGGAGGCTTGGCTATCTGCCTCAGGAAGTGGGATTTCAAGAATGGCGGACTGTAAAGCAGATGCTGACAACGTTCGGTCGCCTATCTGGACTCTCCAGCTCTGAAACCAATAGTCGTGTTAGTGAAGTGCTCGAAACCGTCGGTCTTCCCGATGTGGAAAATCGAAAAATTGCGCATCTCTCCGGGGGAATGAAACAGAAGCTGCATCTTGCACAGTGCTTGCTCCACCACCCTGAACTGCTGGTTCTTGATGAACCAATGTCAGGTCTTGACCCAGCTAGTAGACATCAAGTACGATCGATAGTTCGAAATCTTGCCAAGGATGGCGCAACCGTGCTATTTTCATCTCATATACTGAGCGATGTGCAAGATATCGCCAGTCAAGTAGGGATTTTAAACAATGGTCACCTGTTAGTTGTTGGAACCCCTGACCAGATCCAACGTCACTTCCAATTGGGAAATGATATCGAGATAGTGGTAGCTGACGGTTCTCCCATATGCAGGGGTCTTGGTGAGCTACCCGGTATCCAGAGCATTGAAGAAGCGTCTCACACCAGAAGACTGTTGCACTTGAAATCTGACGCCGATGTCGACATGACTATCTCAAGCATTCTGGAACGTCTGATATCTGAGGGTTGTCAGTTGCGTACTTTCAATCTCGTTCGGCCGAGTCTAGAAGAGGTGTACCTGAAGTATGTAGGAGGACTCTGACAGTGAATTTCAATATACTGTTGCTGGATGAGCTACGGGGGTTTTATAAATCAAAGGGCATGCTTGCCCTCTGGATAGGCCTCCCTGTTATGACTATCATTCTGCATGCACTACAGCCCAATGCAGAAGGAGTTCCGTTTCTGCTCATTGCTGGATTGTTAGTAGCAAGCATGGGCGGCGCCATCAGCTGCGTGACACTCTCAACTTCCATATGCTCAGATATGAATAGCCATGTCTATGATCTCTTCCTGATTAGACCTGTGAGGCGGTCAAGTCTACTGCTGACCAAGTTTTTTGCTGTCTTAGCCTGCGTTCTCATCGCGGCTGCATTTGCATTTCTGGCAGGATACATGCTTGACTATTGGGCATTGGACACAGTTCCAGCTATCGTGTTTGAGGATACATTGGACTCGTTGTTACTTGGAATAGCAGGTATCTCATTAGCCTGCTCATTAGGCATCCTCGTAGGCATCATAGTGAGATCACTTACACTTGCCGCGATAGGTGGGATATATGCTGGCGGTCAGCTATCTGCAATTATCACTCTGATTCCAATGCTTCTACCAGAATGGATCACTCCCGAGATGTTCGCGCTATTGATATTCGCCATAGCTGTTCCAGTCGTCCTAATAATAGCAGTGATCATCTTTGAGAGAAGACAGCTCTAGAAATTCAGCGTGGAGTACCTCCAGATATGCTAGAAACATTAGGTCTTTGCATCATGATAATACGTTTCGTGGTATAGTAATGAGAATTTCCATGGCTGACTTCCGATGAACTCTGGAGCATTCCGAAACTTCTATAACTGAAAGTGGAACAGAAGCAAAATCACGGGCCAGTGGCTAAGCCAGGCATAGCGACAGTACATTCAGAGTTTCTCTGATGTGTTGAAGCTCTTAACTTGTAGAGCTTGGGACTCCCCCAAATTCGAGGAATGGTCGTGGGTTCACGATTGTTAATTTCTAACAGTCGACCCAAAAATCCCACCTGGCCCGCCATTTTCACTGCTCTTTAGTCCACCATGGAATTACCTTGAATCCCTATGTCTTCGAAATATTCGTCCTTCAACTATTCATAAATACTGGTTAGGGTAGTATAGGTATGATTGGCATGTCAGGTACAGGGTATTTCTCTGAACGAAATCTCTACGGTGTACTAGGTAGTCTATTTGGTGTAGTAGGTCCCTTGATTTCAGTCTATATCCTGAGTCTGGGTGAGAATGAAGACATCATAATAAACATAACAGAAGCAACAGTATGGGCTCTTTGGTTGAGCTTCCAAGGAATTGGATTCTATCTAATATATCAACGGGACCGTGATGCTTTGTTTCTTTTCACTTTTATTCTAGGAATTGTTGCTGCATTATTTGAGATTCTCTTGGTCCTTTGGATGGTTGATATTCAGAGTGAAGTTAGTCAGCTAGCAGTCATTTCTCTATTTGGAATTGGTTCATTCAGCATCTATCTGATTCTCTGTGCGTCTATCATGTTCAAGACATCGGATAATGATTATGCAAAGCTTGCAGGTTTTCTACTCCTCGTATCTGCGGTATTCCATATGACTTATCTTGCATTTGCAGCAGGAATACTAGTCATAGCGAATGTCATCCTTCGATTCATCTTTAGTGGTTATGGAACTCCCAAGCAGCAATAGGAAGGTTCACGTTTTATCCGCTATCCGGTGGTGGTTCGAGTGGCTCGTTACATCTTATGCAGAACCTTGCTACGCTCTTTTCAATAGCATTGCCACAGATGGGAAACAATTCTCTCAACTTGTTGCTCGCGGGATCCCACCTCCCTTCGATGTGGGACACGAATTCAAATTCCTCCTGGCCCGCGATCGTATTCTACCTTCTCTCTATTTTTGAAGAATTCCTGCTTAGAAGTAACGCCTTATTATATCAAATACATAAAGCATTAATTGAACTATCTGGAGTGTGTTTGGATTTGCAAGGCAAACCAGAAATTACTATCTTTTTTTCTTCGAAAACAATTGGAGGCGGGCATATGGGGCGCAAAGGATTACAGCCTGACTGTCATCCTTGCGAAAAAGCACTGGGAATCGGTAATAAGGACCATAAATTGGTAGCCTTCATTCCTGCTGAAGCAATGCCGTTGATCTTCTCTGCGGAACTGGCAGCAAAACAGTTGGGAATTAAACTCAAGGTAGTTGATGTCAATCAGATAGCGTTTCTTGAAAGGCTGAAGTTTATTTTATGCGGAAGAAGTGTTCCATGTATGAAAATTGGAAATGAATTCATCATTGGGATTCTTACCAAAGACGAAATCATTGAACATTATTTGTCGACATTCAACAACACTTAACCAAATCTGTCACTGTTCATTGAATTCTCTTGCGTCGATAGAATTACCTTTTTTACTTGAAACGAATCAATCATCCGGTTAGTAACTATGGCTGGAGTGTTCCGAACAGGTACTGGAGAAATTCGTTTCTTTTGGAAACTCGCACTGGCTGTTGTCTTGAATCTTGTGTTTATTGTCATCAATCGCCTTCTGCTGATACTTATAGCTCAACAGGTTTTCATTCTGCAGGGCTTAGCACCTGATAATGCTTTCAAGATGCTCAGATTTTCGTTTCCGAGTCATCCGAGGGCCAGGCGATAGCAGGTTCACTCGACCTGTTGCTGATACTTGTTCTTGTTTTCTTGCTAATTACCCGAATTGAGAAGAAAGAGTTTCAGTTAGCTGCCCTCGGCTTGAACCTGCAGGCCAACACTCTTCCCTTTGTGGTAATAGGGTTGATCCTGGGAAGCGTACTCTTTTTTGGAGCCGCCATGTTTGGAGTACTCATTGACACACTTCATTTTCCAATCCTTCCTGATTTCAGCCAATGGCAAATCTTGATTTCATTTGCTGCTTCACTAATATTCTATGTCATGAATAGCTTCTGGCAGGAACTACTCTTTCGCGGTTATTTACAGACGAGGACCGTCGATGAATACGGGCGTGCAATCGGAATATCGGGAGTAGCAGTGGTCTTTGTAGTCTTTCATGGCTTAGTGCAGTCCCTAACACCTATCAGCATTCTAACAGGCGTGTTGTTGTTCTTGTTCATAGGACTATTGTATGACAAGACCAAGTCGCTGTATCTTGTGGGTGCACTGCATGCAGTTCTGAATTTCTTGCCAGTGCTATTCAATACATGGTGGCAGGGACTTGAAGCTGCGACGATATACTGTATCGCATTTGCGTTACTAGTTCTACTAATACTTAGTTTCGAACGCCGTGGGCATGAAGACGTGATATGAAACTAATTTGATAGTCTATTGAGTCGTGTGAGTGTGTCCTCAGCCTCAACCATTATTCTATCCAATAATTCCTTGATGGTGGGAATATCTTTGACCAAACCAACACCCTGCCCACAACTTACAGTCCCAATGTCAAGATCCCCTTCTCCGTACATTTGCTGCGCTTTCTCCCCTGAAGCAGCTTGAATGAGTTGAAAAAGGGGTGCTCCTTGTGCCTCCAGTTCAAGTAAATGCTGTGCGGCCTTATTGTTCCATAATCTGTGGGTATTTCCAACAGAACGCAGAGCCAAACACGTATCAGTTTCCGCGGCTTCAACGAAGGCTTGTTTGAGATGGTCATGAATGGGACATTCTTTTGTAGCCATCATCCTTGTACCCATAATTACACCCTCAGCACCCAGTGCTAAGATGGCGGCAACACCTCTGCCGTCTGAAATTCCGCCTCCAGTAATTACAGGAACATCCAGAGCATCAACTACGGATGGAGCCAACACCATCGTTCCAATATCTAAAGTCCCAGTGGCTCCACCATTCTCATATCCCACAACCGTTACCATATCAGCACCTAGGGACGCTCCTTTTATCGCGTATCTTACTCCAGCACATTTGTGAATCCAGATAGCACCTCCATCCCTGAATTTAGGAACTAAATCCTCTGGAGCCTTGTGACCACTTGTTTCAATGATTTTCACACCTTCAGCCAATGTAGCATCCACATAATCTTCTAACTTGTCTTGCGGCATCAAAGCGGGGAACAAATTGATATTCACTGCAAATGGCTGATTTGTAAGAGATTGTGTTTTTTTGATTGCATCACGTAGTTCATCAGGAGATTTGAAATTTGCACTAGCTAATACCGCACAGGCACCAGCATTACTAGCTGCCGCAACAAAATCAGGATTAGAAATTCTTGCCATGGCTCCTGCTATAATCGGATACTTACATCCCAACATCTCAGTTACTTTTGTCTTTATCATCTGGCTCACCCACGTCTTTTGATTAGTTACTAGATTCTCATAGATAAATGCATCATCAGATATACCAATCGCTGTGAAACAATGCTGTAATTTCATGATACAAACCCCAATTCTTAAGAGATATCAATCGATTAACTATAGTCATGTGATAATATGACTAACACGTTGATAGTTGGAGATAAGGCTCCAGACTTTACTCTCTGGGAAGCACCGGGAAAGAGTATTACTCTAAGTGAAGAACTGGAAAAAGGACCTGCTGTTCTTGCGTTCTATCCTGGAGATTTCACAGGAGGATGTACCAAGGAGCTTTGTACTTTCAGGGATTTAATGACAGGTTTCAATGAGATGAACACACAGGTCTTCGGCATATCCGTTGATGGTATTTTCAGCCATGCTGCATTCAAAAAGGCCAATGACCTGCAATTCTCTCTACTCTCAGATTGGGAAAAGACAACGATAAGGGATTATGGTATAGTCCTTCCTGATCTTGCTGGAATGAAAGAGGTTGCGAAAAGATCAGTATTTGTTGTGGACCAAGGTGGCAAAGTAGTGTATGCTTGGGTGAGTGATGATCCGGGGATAATGCCACCATTTGATGAAATCACAAAATTTGTGAAAGATTTGACATAACTTGAGGAATAGGTGGGTAACAATCCCACCTACCCAGCCATCACTCTACTTGATTTTCTTCTTCCACAAAACGATTCCCACTATTGCTACTAAAAAACCGCCTATCACAACCATTGAAGCTGTAAGTAGAGGGAATTCTGCAATTCTAACAGTATCCCTGACCACTTCAAATATTCCAATATCGTCTTCTACTTCAATTGCAATGATGTAATCCTCCTGCATTTCTGCAATAACACCAGTATAGATTCCATCATGATCATCATCAGAGAGCTGAATAGATGCAACATGATTTGAGAAATTGCTACGTCTGTACGCTACTGCATTCACCACAGAGATTTCCGTTGTGTTAACTTCTGGTAACACTACATAGGGATTAGTTGTTTCCACACTAATGGTGTATGAACCTGCGTTTTCGCCACCTAATGGCTCAATAATTGCACTTTGTACAAATGAACTACCAATGACAGCTCTCACTAGTGCTGTGCATACTTCGTAAATGGGTACAGATTCAACACCTATCCCACCTATTCCTGCATACCCTCCACCTGATTCTCCGGTTACCAATCGATTGTCTATCACAACTGTGGAATCTACTTGGATTGCTTCTGGATGCAACAAATCCATGTTTGCAAATAGATAGTCTGTTACCATTGTATCCGTTGTGAGATTGTCCATTCGTGCAAGAGCTACATTTCCTGTACACTGAGTCGCAATGACCAATCTCGCTTCATGAGCTGCAGTGATGAAGTCCTTGACACGTTGACTATCCGCCAATCCTTGCCAATGAGGCCCCGATGGAATATAGATACAATCGTACTCAGCGATATGGTCCATATCAAAATCACTCAATAGAACGTCTGCTGTTATCGGCCTCAGCTCTTTGTTTGGACAAGATTGCACTTCTGTACTCACGAATCGAGACACCGTTGTTACGTTAACACCCCATGATTCCAAGTATGATTTAGCTCCAAAATAACTCCAGCCAAAACCAGTTCCGACTAAGAACAGAGCATTAATTTCACTACAACTGGAGTGTGCTTCAACTTCAGGAGTTTGGTAGGGTACTACAAATATGACAAGTAAGATAATGAATAGCATAGCCGGTCTGTTTCTCATTTTCCTCGTGATTCTCTTGATTTGATTTGTATATTAGACACGGGTTTGGCGTAAGAAATCTATCAAACTGTTACGGATAGACACCATTTCTGCAAATCAACTACTACTAGTGGCTTCATTGGATTTTTCAAATGGATTCTCTGCCATTACCTTAAATGCAGCTCTCCATATAACATAGAAAACAAGTCCAAAGACTGCAGCATTCAGTAATGCTATTATTGGTGTCAACGGCGTTACATCCCCAAAAAGAAAAGGTATGTTCATCTGTACAATGTAATACGCCAAGCATCCGATTATAACTGCAATATTCAAGTTGTTTCTTACGCGATTCTGCATACTCCGAACAGCTCTAATTGCCAGCAGCGATTCCCGGCCTTGATCCGTGAGCTCATACAATCCCGCATCATTGACGTGAATAAGTGGTCCCAGCTTCCGGATATGATGTTGTAGATTACCACTGCTAGAGATTCCCAATTTGCGTTTGAGATCGGAAAAACTGGCAGGATTGTTTTTTAACTCAAACAATGCATGTATTCTTGTTTCATGAGAGATAGCTTCGAATAGACCTGCTTCGCCTAAATCGTCACTTGCAGAGGCGAAATCGTCATTGGAGTTAGTCATGGTTTGCACACCTGATTCTAGATTGTCTATTTTAGTATATAATACTCCATTACAGGACCACCATTCTTCTCTTCACGCAAGCTGTACGAGAATATAACCCCTCAATCGTAAATCAAGTACAGAAGACAACGCATTCTATTATTTCATTGGTGATATAATTGGAAACAAGCATAGAACAGTCAAACCGCGAGGAACAATATGTAGTGACCTACCTCAGGGGCTTCTCTTCGCGTCCGATTGCAGTACCAACCATTTACGCAATCCGGTTTTTCTGCAGTGAGTTAGAATCTGCACTCACAACTTTCGTACAAAGTCCGGAATTAATGGACCTTCTAATCTCTCGAAAGGAAGAAAAAATCGAAATTCAGCAAAGGCTTCAAAGAATTCAGAATTTAATCAACGATTTTCTCATGGCTGATGTACGACGATGATGTAGGTTAGCTCATACTTGTCCTCCAATTGGTTTTTGAGTAATTCTTCCTCACTTTGAACTACCAGAGAGTGATTTTGATGTGTGATTACTGTACTCAACATGGAGCTGGAGAACGGTGGTACCAAAATGTTAGAAACTACTCAAAGGAGCTAGAGTCAACCAGTCATGTTCGTGATTTTTGTGAATCTTACTTCTCCAGAGATGTCCCTGCTGGAACTGACGGATTCACTTCCATTTTAGATAGGATTTCACGGCCAATTAGACCAAACGAACGTGATCGAGTTGACGAAAGATACAGCAAATACCTACATCATCAAGTTGTTACTAGACAAGAAGCGAAACAGGTACTAGAAATAGCAAGCCATCAGACAGATGAACACGAACGTGCAGTAGTTCGATTACCCTGTATATGCAGACACATATCTCATGGTGGAGATAAGGACCTACGTTGTTTTGGTATTGCATTCTCAGACACATACACTCGGAGATTCCCAAGCTATTTGGGTGGTAATCACCAATACGTTAGTGCAGAAGAAGCAAGTGAAACCCTAGACGAATGGACCCAGACAGAGTCCATTGTCCATGCAGTTTCAGCATTGGGTGTACCATACATCGGAATGCTCTGTAATTGTGATATGCAGGTATGCCGCCCGTTTATTCATCGCCAGCGGCTAGGCATAACTTCTCCTTGGTACAAGGGACATTATGCCGCTGTAGTGAATGATACAAAGTGTGTAGGTTGTGGAACATGCGAGAAAGCGTGTCCGTTTGGAGTCATTGAAATCGATATAGAGAGCCAGATTGCAAGGGTTAATCCTGAGAAGTGTCATGGATGTGGAGTCTGTACTAATCATTGCGATGACCAAGCTCTGGATCTTGTAGCGTATGAACGGCAATCTGGTTACTGAAGTATACCGCATGGAACATAGCAACTAGAATCTCTTAATGAACAAGTACTCCTTTACAACATTGGGATACCCATCTAAGACACCATACGGACTGTATCCCTGACTCTTTAAGAAATCAAGATTTTGAAATGTGAAGCATGCCGTCTGACTTGCAATACATCCCTTTTTCCTTGCAAGAGTTTCCGCAGTTGTTAGTAAATCCTTCCCATATCCCTGATTACGATATTCTTCATCAACCCAAAGCTCTCCAAAGTTCATAGTTCCAAGAGTTGTATATCCTGTAAGCCCACCAATCACTTTTCCATCATCATTTTTTATGACCAATCTGATGCTAATCTCGGGGCGCACAGAGCGTAGATTGCCAAGTTTTTCTATGGCATGTTGTCCCATCCCTTCATGAATGGCTTCCTTAGCTTTCTCACTTGAATCACTGTGGATAGTGAATCGAGCTGGATCTGGTTTTTTTGGTATTCTATCCGTTTCGTCTAGGCTTTTCATCAGAATAAGTTCAGTGATACCATCATGATATCCATCATAGGTAGCCATGAGTTTGTATCCTACAGCTTGATAGAAATCAGGTGCTTGCCAAGAAAAGGTGTAGGTCTGTGACACAACGCATCCGTTTTTCTTTGCT
>JARGGA010000103.1 GCA_029210805.1 Candidatus Thorarchaeota archaeon | reverse complement strand
ATTAAAGGGAAGTCCAACTTTGTATAGGTTTCTTGCAGCTGTTGGCAACCCTGAACCATTGTCCTTAGTACTCTCACACTGAGCTCTCACCGCCTTTATCATCTGAGAGGGAATGAACTTGTTCTTCAGAGTCTCACTGCCAAAGGTCCAATGAGCCCCAAGGATATCAGTAGATGGTCAAAGATTCCAATTCGGACAGTCAACTTTGCAATAAAGAATCTCAGACTACGAGGTCTGATACGAAGGATTCCAAATCTGCAAGATATGCGGAGCCCTCTCTATTGTACTGACCTTGAGATGGCTCGCAAAATTGTAAGCACTTGTGGAAACGGCTCTCTGATTGCATGTCAGTTGATGCTCGTAATGCGCAGATAATTCAGAATGATGAGATTTCTCTATCTCCTCCTCACCACTGAACATCCCGGTATCGTGCCGGGGTGTTCTTCTCTTTTTCCCATAAGTTCTTGAAGGGAATGAAATAACCCGATGGCATGAATTCTGAGAGTCCATTATCCAACTGGCACTTTCTAATTGGCAAATGGAAAGGCGGATCCACTGATCAGTATGGTGATAAGGGTGAAATTGTTTCTACGGTAACTTTCTCAATGGAGCTTGGCAAGTACATCATAGGAAAGCATGACTCTTATCGGAATGGCAAACTAGAGAATGCCAGTATTGGTGTCATGTTCTACGATCTTCGCAACGAGCTGATGCGAAGAAAGACCTTTTTCTCATATGGATTCGTCAATAATGAAGTAGAGTATCATCGCACAGAGAGCGAAATTTTGTTTGAGGTAATATCAGAACCAGTGCCTCAGGCTTTCGATGGTATGAAGTGGCGTTCTTATCTTAGAAAGGTATCAGATACTGAGATTCGAATAGGGCTTGAATCAGCGAAAGGTGGGGAAGATTTCACCAGCTACGGAGAAACCATCCTACGCAAATCTGCGTGAATTCTATGTTCCTGGAATGAACCACTCTTCGAGAGATATCTGGGATTGTGTATCTACAATATCTCCAATATTATCATACAGATTTCTCATGAATTGGTTATAATGGTCAACCGAACTCGTTCGTACAGTAGCAAATAAGCTATAGTCGGCACCAGTTCTATGCAAATCCCAAACCTCCTTCATTTCGCTGATTCTGTGTGCAGATTCAGCTATTTTTCCAGGACTCGTCTTAATCTGGAGGAAGAACTTGATTGGAAGACCATAGCATTTGAAGTCAGGCGCGATAGTGTATCCTACAATTGCACCTCTTTCTTCCAATCTTCTCATTGCCTGTGATACGGCGGGTTGGCTGAGAGCTGACTCCATACGATTACCAATCTCTCCCTGTGAGAATGGAAAAGGATGTTCCTCGTCGGGTTGCTGTCTTGAGAGTATAGTGATAAGATCCCAGTCTTTTGGCGAGATGGTTTTCTTTCTCTCACTTTGTTTCTTTACTGCAAATCCATGGGTCTTGTAGGTTGCTAGAACCTGAACTAGTTGATACTCACCGGAACCTGATTTGGCTACAGCACTATCAATTGCGTCAAGGAAATCTTGGAATGCCCCTGAACCCCTGAACCTAAAGAGACCTAACAGAGAATTTTCACCCGACACTCCATCCAACGACTCGAGTTCAGGCATCTTGAGAAGTGCTTCACTTACACCAATCTCTCTTGGATTTGTCTTTATGATGAGTATCGTATTTCTTTCAGCATACACCTGAGCAGGATCCAGTACTGTAACATATGCTCGAATGACTCCTTGTTTCACCAATCGTTTCATGGTTCGAGAAACCCAATTCCTCCCTTTCCCAATCTCCTCACCCAAGTTTGCAACAGGAGTTCTTGAGTTTCGCAAGAGGGCATCTAATAGGTCCTTCTCACCTTTTGTAATAGATTGCACGATATTCACGCACAGTGGTGCATATTATTTGTTGCCACGATGTAGGATTCATATAAAACCATCTCTCGATTTTGGCTGTGGTCAAAATGGCTGATTATAAGGTCAAAGATATTGGTCTTGCCGAAGAGGGCAGGATGTTAATCGACTATGCAGAGAAGCACATGCCTGTGCTCATGCATCTACGTAAGAAATACTCCGAAACCAAACCACTCAAGGGTATGAAGATTGCTGGCTGCTTACACGTTACAAAGGAAACTGCAGTTCTTGTTGAAACCCTACAGGCAGTGGGTGCAGAGGTTGCATGGTCTGGCTGTAATCCCCTTTCAACAAATGATAAGGTTGCCGCGGGACTTGCTGCAAATGGTGTACCAGTTTATGCGTGGCATAATCTGAGCACCGAGGAATATTATTGGTGTATCGAGGAAACTCTCAAGACTGGTCCAACCCTCACACTTGATGATGGTGCTGATCTTATTTTCACAATTCACAATAAACACCCAGAACTTATTCCTAATCTCTATGGTGGTTCTGAGGAAACAACCACAGGTGTCATTCGCGTGCGTGCAATGGCAGATGATGGTGCACTCAAGTATCCAATCATGGCTGTAAATGATGCGGAAACTAAACACTTGTTCGATAACGTATATGGTACTGGACAGAGTGTATTTGATGGAGTGATGCGAGCCTCAGCAATTCTGATTGCAGGCAAGACAGTGGTCATTGGCGGTTACGGATATTGTGGTCGTGGAATGGCTGATCGTGCAAGAGGTCTTGGCGCTAATGTCATCGTCACTGAAGTTGACCCAGTTCGTGGTCTCCAGGCAAGAATGGATGGATACCGAGTGATGCCTATGGATGAGGCAGCTCCTGAAGGGCATCTTTTCCTTACTGCAACTGGAATGAAGGACGTCATTACTGGCGCTCATTTCGATGTTATGCGAGACGGAGCAATGTTTGGCAATGCTGGTCACTACAATGTAGAAATCAACGAACCTGACCTCATTGCTCGCAGCAAGGATGGGGCAAAACGTGTACGACATGCCCTAGATGAGTACGAGATGAAAGACGGTCGACGACTTTACCTCCTCGGTGAGGGTCGTTTGGTTAATCTGACCGCTGCGGAAGGCCACCCAAGTGAAGTCATGGACCTATCATTCGCTGGTCAGTTGAATGCAATGATCTGGATGGCCGAGAATGGCAAGGGTCTCAAACCAGCGGTGTACGAATTCCCAGTAGAACTCGATAAGCAAACAGCAATGGCCAAGCTCGAAACCATGGGTCTCAAGATAGACAAGTGGACTCCTGAACAGGAAGCCTACGCCAAAGCATACTCAGAAGGAACCTAGATTCCTGTCAAGTGGGAGATTTAACTCCCTCTCACTTTCCTTTTTCTGAGTCATTCCTCTATGTAAAAATGTACGAAATCGTCTACTGAGCATTCTCCAATTTGAATC
The DNA here is from genome assembly GCA_029210805.1 of Candidatus Thorarchaeota archaeon. Lineage (GTDB taxonomy): Archaea > Asgardarchaeota > Thorarchaeia > Thorarchaeales > Thorarchaeaceae > MP5-2226. Next base: position 6,148 of record JARGGA010000103.1, on the reverse strand, counting down.
GGTAGTGGGAATGTCCAACTCTTTCTGAATGCATCCATTCTTTTTTGATTAAGGGGGGTGTATTGAAGTGTATACGAATCCATTCCAAAATTATGGGAATATCAGAAGAACATAGACCGCAAGAGGAAATCATCAGGGTTTTGTCCCCTCCTCACTGTGCTCGAGGACCGAAAGGTTGCGATAAATGCAGGGAAGCAGCAAAAATCAAAGAAATTTGTCTGCTCCGCATTTTCTTTGATGGTGGTATGATTGCAAGACCCATGATTGAGATTGAAAGAGATGGATCAAAGTCGCTGCATGAATTTGACGTGCTTCGTCGTTTCGAAACTGCAGATGAAGCGCTTCAATATGCCTCAGATAACAATATCCAAGATGTTGACTTGTCATAGTTACTTTTGCTATCTCTCATAGAATATTTCTTCAATCAATTCCTTGGCAGCATCAAAATCGTTCAAGCTACCTGAAAACCTCCCGATCAAGGCACCAAAGATAGATTCGAATCTAGCAATGAATTCATCCACCTTATGCAGAAGAGTACGATACGGATCATTCACAACCAAAACACAGGTTAATACGCCACTATGAGAAAACAGAATGTCATTATCTCCAATTGATACAACATTCAGCCCCTCTTCTGTTTTTATTATCTCTTGAAAAAGTGATTGAACACCGGACATTCCTGCAGCAGTGAGAGCTTGGTTCACATCGAGGGTTTCTACAAAATCATGATGAAAAACCAATAATCCGCCCTCTTGAATAACATATAGACTGACAAGCTGATTTCGCCAATCAAGTTCATCTAATGCAACCGAGTATGACAATGCATATCCAAAGACGATGCCACCAACCAACAAAAGGATGGTTCCGAAGCTGTATACAATCTCTCCCAAATTGTAGTAGGTGAAGTCACTTCTGCCAAGAAATCCAATCCATGCAATCAAGAAACCTACGACAATCGCTCTGACATTTCTTCTAGTATCTCCGGTTGTATTTCGAATTGTATGCCTGAGAAAGAGCATAATTCCCGCAAGCGCAAGAATGGCAATAAGCAGAGCAATAACTTCGTACAGTGAAGGTGGAGCAAACACGGTTATTATGGCTGATAGGCAACCAAGGATAGTAAATGCATGATGAGATGAATATGGGAGTATTCTTTCCATTGCAAAGAAGAATGCAGTCAACGCGAGAGTGAGAGCAATATATCCCCCAGCCACAAAATATGTGTAAACCGGGTCCTCGATGAACCAAAAACTACAGAGCATAAATGCAGCGGAATTGACCGCCAATCCAACAAAGAAAACACTCCAGGATAACTTGAGATGTACAATACTTCGGTATTTGTCATTATACCACTGTCCAAGTAGAATCAACGCAAATAGTATCGAGTAGAGTATCACACCTCCATAGAAAAGCAATACAAAATCCCTGAAAATAGGAATTTCACTCGAATCGAAGACTGGCAGATTGTCACCTCACAGGTTGAGATTCCTAACCTATATTCTTCTGCCTTTTTAGTAAAGCTCGGATGTTGGGAAACAGCTCTATGACGTTTCTGTTCGTCCTCCAGTTTCTGGAAGAGCAAACATGAGCAGAGTCGCGATGAATATCACTACAACTAGGTATATTATCGAGTAGAAATATGACGGACCTACTCTAAAAACTTCCAAGAGAATCGAGCCTGTGAATCCTCCCAAGTTACCAAACCAGAATGCAAGACCCGTACTTGCTCCAGAACGCTCTGGTCCCACCGTGTCTAACTCCTCTAACATAGAGAGACCTATTGGCATCACAGCAATCAAGAAGAATCCTAAGACTGCTGACATAAGGAATGTCAGACCAATGATGGTACTTGTTCCCAAGAGAAAGGTTCCAACTGTCGCTACTGCAATACAGACGATCAAGAACGGCTTTCTTTTCTGAGCCTTCTCAGAGATGGCGGGCACAACCACGGCACCAATTATCCCTGAAACGAGAAGCAGTATCATGACTATCGCTGGACTACCTAATCCTCCTGTAATAAGAATCCCAAGGCTCAGGAGAAGCTCCTCAATAATCGCAGTCAGACCAATGAAGATACTGAACCCAGCAAAGAACCCGAATGAGATGATCCACACACTTTTGTCCTTGAGCATACCCTTGATACTCGGTGCATGTGTTACCGCTAGCTCGACATCTGGTGGATGTGGAGGTTTGTCTCTTACAATAGCGAAGAAGAGCACAGTAATAATGATCGCCACAATCGCATCCAGATAGAGGATTGTTTCAACGTTGGCCTGTGCTAGAGCAATAGTAAATCCAGCATCTCCGTAGAGAGGCGCAGTCCAGAGAAGCATACTGAGTGCAGTTCCAAGGAGCATTCCTAGAAGCATGAACAATGTACTTACTCCTGTTGCTAATGCACGTTCAGCCTTTGGAAACCAATTAACACTAAGATACACAATGCAGTTTTGAACAAGGACTGAACCAATTGAGAGACCGAACTGACAAACGAAAATCATGAGAAAGTTGTTGACGAAGAATATCCTTAGCGATCCAAACAGAGCTTGAAGAATAGTGCCAAGTCCTGCAACAAATACAAGCCCCTTCTTATCTGCCAGCATTCCAACTGGAATTGATAGCAGAATGAATGCAAGCGGCTGAGAAGCCGTCAGAAGAACCACTCCCGGGTCTCCAGGTGCGAGACCTAGTACTGGTGTGACCTCGTTTCGGATAAGCGAAAATGCGAGCCACATCATTTGACCGATCATGAAGGCAAGACCAAAAACAAGCAAGACTGCCCATCTGTAGCTATATACTTTTACTTCCTCTGACATCATATTCTCCTCTCTTGCACGTGTGTAATTCATTCATATGAGTGAAACATGCTAAAATGAGTATTGGATTCAAGATTTTCGTTATCTGATACGAGATGCAATATCAATTCCATCATTCTCTGCCATTTGAAGAAGAAGAGGAATCAAGGAGAGGTCGATTGAAACCAGGTACGCCAATCTCTTGCTATATTCTTCAATTTCAGTGATACTTCCAGTGGCCAACAAAACCGGGCTTAGATTACCTACAAACGTAAGCTTGGCTCCATACTTTTCATTAAGTTTGAAGATATCATACTCTGGATTAGCTGTAGTTGACTCTATAGAATTAAGTGCATCCACTCCACAATTTACAATATCGTCAAAAATTAGCATCAAGTCTCCATCTGAGTGGAGGAGAATCTTGCTACCACGTTTATGCGCCTCATCACATATCTGCTTCAACCAAGGGAAAACATAGGTCTGGAAGTTACGTGGGCTCATGAAAGGGCCATTCTTGAATCCGTAATCATCCCAGATTAATATCACTTCAGCACCAAGGTCTCCAAGAATCTTAGTTAGTTCTACTGCAAGTTTTCCATGGTCATCGAACACTTTTCTTGCGTGTTTTTGGGCGAGCCAATATCCTAGAAAAGGTCTCTAGTCCAAATGCTTCCCAACTGGGTTCCATCATTCCTCCAATTGCTGGAACCGAGAGTATCTCATTGTTCATCTGCTCCTGCACATCTTTTCCTGCAAAATATGCTGCCAAACGCTTGGGATCATGTGGATCTGGGCGTTCAAAGCTTTCATAGTCTTCAAAACTTTTGAAGATACCACCGTGATATCCCATAATCACTGTTCCGTCGCCTTCATACGTTTCCCACATCATCTTTCTTCCGAATTCATTGATGATTCCACCCTTGATCAGTTTGTGTTGCGTGTGAGTAACTAAACTGAGTCCAATATCGATTTTCACTCGTCGTAGAAACTCGTATGTATTAACCATGCTTTTTGCAAGAAACCTTCGATTACTGATCGCCCATTTTGCTATTCTAGCTTTGAATGGGAGGTATTTGAGAAGACCTACTCCTCCTACGATACCACCTGCTGTAACTCCGTAATGTTCCATGATAGTATTGTTAGTGAATGCGCTCTCAAATCCGGGTACGCGATCAGGTTCTTCATGGTTTAATGCCTTTAGAACGCGTGTCGGTGCATCCATTGAATCTAACCCTCCAGAAGAGCTCCAATCCGTTTCACACCATCTATGGCGTCCGCACCATAATCATCTGCACCTAGCTCCTTAGCGAGTTGCATATTTAATGGAGCGCCACCCACAATCAATTTCACTGTATCTCGAAGTCCAGCGTCCTTCAGTGCATCATTTACAAGTGTGATTTCCTTGATTGTCATTGTTAGTAAACAGCTCAATGCAACCACTTTAGCACCATGTTTCTTAACAGATTCAACAATATCTTCCTTTGAAACATCAATACCCAAATCAACGACCTCGAAACCAGCTGACATTAGCATTGTTCCCAGAATATTCTTTCCTATGTCATGGTTGTCTCCTTTTACGGTGGCTATGACCACCGGCTTTTTTCCACCTTTTTCTTCTGCAGAAAGATGAGGTTTCAAAACTGCGAAAGCCTCTTTCATGGTTTCACCTGCAAGAACTAATTCAGTCAGAAAGTATTCACCCTCTTCGTACCTACTTCCAACTTCGTTCATTCCGTCAGTGAGAGCCTTCATTATTGTCTGAGGGTCAGTACCAGCATCAATCTCAAGCTGAGTAGCTTCTGCTATTGTATCGATGTCCAAATCTACAAGCATTTTCGCAATCGTTTCGGCTGTAATCCTGGTTCCACTCCCTGCAATTGTTCAAAGCGTTATTCCTACAAAGCGAGTAATATTCTTTGTCTAACAGAAGGTATTTGACTGTGTTTCGCACAAGACACAAAATTAGAAGGAGTTACGGATGTCAGGAAAAGTATTTGGTTCAGGTTATTTTGGCGAGTGGATTACAGATGAATGGACTGCCAGCGTATCGATATACCGTGGATCAAATTAATGATTCAAAGGCGCATACACCTACAAATGAACAATGGCGATTGCCAACTGATCATTCTCATCAAGTTGGCAACGACCGTCTTGTTGCAGTGGCATCAAATTATGGACACATCCAAGTTAGACAGGATGAGGGCAGTCCCAAATTTCTCAATGACTTTGTACCCGAGAATCAGCAGTTCGGTGGAGGAATTGGATATCTCACCGATGGTAAGACCGTTCTAAGCACCTACTATTCATCCAAGGAACAGTCACTTGATAGAGTGTTTGGTGTCGGATATTATAGAAAGACTGTGAAAGGAGACGATCTAGTTGCCGAGCAAACAGTATTCGCTCCATTTGGTGACGATCCACTTCTAATCTCTCAGGTGAAAGTTGAGAACAATCGGAGTGAGCCCGTAGACCTACAATGGATAGAATACTGGGGTTGCCAACAATATCAATTTTCAATGAAAGCCTTCGTCAAGGCAACAATTTCCAAAAAAGCACCCGCGCATATTCGAAGAGAACTGGCAAGACAGTTCTCTCATGATATTAGTGTAATTGAAGGAAACAAGGGGTTGAAGGATGTCACTCATTTTATGGGCGAGCCCTTCGGAGCGAAGGTAGCCTGGAGATTCACACGATTCATGTTGAATTTTGTTGGAAATGAAATAACCGGTGGTCCCATCAAGTTCCCAGTTAAGGAGGCGGTTCTTGAGGACCTCTCTCCGCCGCCTGTGTTTTTCCTATCGCTGGATTCCCCCTATGATGGTTGTAGTTCAAATGCAACCGCCTTCTTTGGAGATGGAGGCGTGGATTCACCGGCAGGGATACATACTCCACTCTCTAGCCTTCCAGATGCACCAATGGATTCTGAAAAGGGATTGCTTCTTGAGCGTAAAGTACAGCTCAAGCCTGGTGAAATCAAGACATTATACTTTGCTTTTGGATACACAACTGAAGGCTACACTTTGGAGAGTCTATCGCAGAAGTATGAAGCCGCGCCTTCAGATTTACTTTCTAATTCAAGCAATCAATGGAAACACAGACGGATTGAGTTAGATGTCGGTGATGAAAAATGGGTAGACCGAGAACTCCTTTGGCATAATTACTACTTGCGAAGCAATCTTACGTATGATAGTTTCTTCAAAGAGCATATCCTATCACAAGGACATGTATACCAGTACATCATAGGATTTCAGGGGGCAGCAAGAGACCCATTACAACATGCCCTACCTTTCATGTACTCTGAACCGTTTCCCGAAACCTATACAATCCTAGACATCGAGCCCAAGATGTTGTTCGGT
>JARGGA010000001.1 GCA_029210805.1 Candidatus Thorarchaeota archaeon | reverse complement strand
GAAGTTCAGAAGTGGAAGGTCACACAGTTCTATACCGCCCCCACAGCTATAAGGGCGATAATGAGATACGGCGACGAACCAGTCAACAGGTACGACATGTCTTCACTGAACTTGCTCGGAACTGTCGGTGAGCCAATCAACCCAGATCCGTGGATGTGGTATCGGGATGTCGTAGGTGGTGGAAGATGTCCAATTGTGGATACCTATTGGCAAACTGAAACAGGCGGAGTAATCATTACACCTCTACCGGGCGCGACAGCCACCATTCCCGGCTCATGCACCTTCCCCTTCTTTGGAGTTGACCCTCTGATTGTTGCAGAAGACGGACAAGCTGTAGGAGCAAACGAAGGCGGGTATCTCTGCATGCGACGACCATGGCCTGGTCTCATGAGAACCGTATACGGTGATCATCAAAGATTTGTCAACACCTACTGGGTACAATTCAAAGACCCTGATACTGGTGACCCCATGTATTACACCGGAGACGGAAGTCGATTCAATGAAGATGGTTACTATTTCGTCATGGGTAGATTGGATGACGTACTCAAAGTATCCGGACACCGTCTTGGAACAGCTGAAATAGAGAGTTCCCTTGTCAAACATCCTGCCGTTGCAGAATGTGCAGTTGTTGGATTCCCCCATGAAATCAAGGGTGAGGACATCTACGTCTTTGTCACACTCAAGATGGGAATTGAAAAGACTGACGAACTCCGACAAGACCTCAAGAAGCACGTACGAGCAGATGTTGGCCCCATTGCTACACCAGCGAAGGTTCAGTTTGCTGATGCCCTGCCAAAGACCAGAAGCGGCAAAATCATGAGAAGAATTCTCAAACGAATCGCAGCTGGTAAGGTCGATGACTTGGGCGATATCACTACACTGGCAGACCCTGAAGTAGTTGCGGCATTGGTAAAGGAACGACTCTAGAATTAGTATCAGAGGGGAAAACTCCCCCCTCTGTCTTCTTTTTTGGATTTTCTTGAATTCTCTCCATCATATTCTCTTTGTTATTGGAGGGTGTCTATCATCAGAGCCGTGGTAGGAGGGATAGGGGAGGGCATCCCCAAAAGTAGTATGCACCTCAAGACAACCCACCGTATTCTTGTAGGACCAACCTCATATAAACTCCACACATACCAAACATATTATATCCGTATGAAACAAGTCTATTAATTCTAGGGGGTTAAATACCTCCACTCCCTACGTATCCCTGTAGGAGCGTATTGGAATCAATGAAATCTGATACTGAGTTAATGAGTCTTGGAGCTGAGGTATACGGTGCTGAGCCAGTCTTCAGTTCCTCAAAGTGGAATACAAGTGGATGTGGTACCGCGATGTTGTTGGTAAGAGCAAGTGTCCAATCGTTGACACATACTGGCAGACCGAGACTGGCGGTGTTATCCTGACACCCCTACCCGGAGCAACAGCAACCATCCTTGGTTCATGCACATTCCCATTCTTCGGAGTTGACCCCCTCATTGTCGCAGAAGATGACAAAGCAGTCGATGCTAACGAAGGTGGTTACCTTTGCATGCGACGACCATGGCCTGGTCTCATGAGAACCGTATACGGTGATCATCAAAGATTTGTCAACACCTACTGGGTACAATTCAAGGATCCCAAAACAGGCGATCCAATGTACTACACAGGTGACGGATCACGATTCAACGAGGACGGCTACTACTTCGTAATGGGCCGCCTTGACGATGTTCTGAAGGTTTCCGGTCACCGATTCGGAACTGCAGAGATTGAATCCGCTCTTGGCAAGCACCCAGCAGTTGCAGAGTGCGCAGTAGTCGGTTTCCCACACGAGATCAAGGGTGAGGATATCTACGTCTTCGTAACCCTCAAGCTTGGTATCGAGAAGACTGATGAGCTAAGACAAGACCTCAAGAAGCACGTACGTGCAGAAGTTGGCCCAATCGCAACTCCTGCAAAGGTCCAATTCGCAGATGCTCTACCAAAGACCCGTTCCGGTAAGATCATGCGAAGGATCCTGAAGAGAATTGCTGCAGGTCAGATCGACGACCTCGGTGACATCACCACACTGGCTGACCCATCCGTTGTCGAGACCCTGATCAAAGAGCGTCTTTAATCGACATTAGTTTCTGAGAGTGGGCTCCGGCCCCTCTCAACCTTCTTCTTTTTCCTCAGTTTCTTGCGTCTTATTTTCTAATGTCCTTGTTGCTAGTAAGAATAGAAATAGTCCAATTAGATTCATGGCTGCTTTCATGAAGAAAGGTATAGCCTCACCATACAGTAGTGCAAGCGATACGAGTGCAGGACCAACAATACTTCCAAGATTCACTACTGTGGAAAATGTCCCCATAACAGTTGCACGCACTTCTTTCGGGAATTTCTCTTCTATGACAATTGGTGGAATCGATATATCCATCATATCTAGTCCCGCCCAAATCGCATAAAGAAGAAGAATCACAAGCGGGTCGCGAAATAGTGGAAATATGCCGATGGTAAAGGCAAGCAATCCCCATCCTATTGTGAGAGCTGCTTTCGTTCCAAGTCTATCAACAATCTCCCCTGCACCCAGTGCGGCGAGAGCAATTACCAGAGTCGAAATCGAAATCATGTAGCCATAGAGTTTCTCATCAATCGGACGCACTGACAGTGGTACATACGGACTGAGTCCACTGCTTGATATTGCATCAAGTAAGAATGCTGCAACAACTAATAGAAAGAACCACGCTTCTGATCTCCACACAGAGGGCGATTTCACTTCTTGTTGTAGGTCCTTTGTTTCATGACTCTCCCTTAGAAGAAATCCATATGAACTGAACACTGCAACAAGACCCACGAATCCCACTAGCACCGCGAATGAGAACTGACTGGAAAGCAATGAATCTCCTGAGAAATACAGTTCACTTCCAACCAACACAAGAACCGCTGCTGGAATAGAAGGAATAACTCTGGTTGCAATCATGTACGATCTTCCCTTTTTCTTCTTCTGACTACTCTCAACAAGAAGAATAGAAGCTGCAGGTCTTGCAATCCCACGTCCAGCCATCATTCCTGTATATCCCATAACAGCAATCAAAGCGGCTGTAGTCAGTGATTGACTTGCAAACCATAGCGAAATCAGAATTACCAATGGACCTGTAGAGTAGATAGTATATCCGAATAGGAGCGCAGGTTTTCGACCAATTCTATCCGCCAACCTACCACCGAAGAATGAAGTTGCTGCACTGGCTGCTGCAAAGAACGTGTAGAACATTAGCACAGTGACAGGATGAATACCAATGTCTGTGAAGAAGAAGGGCATGAACATTATCCAAAGCGAATTGAGTGATACAATCGCCGTGTTGCCGATTGTCATTACGGTCACATTTCGTCCTAGATTGACTCTCTCTGCTTCTTCCACTTCTCCCAACCACAGTAAGTGGGTACACTTCTTTGTTTTCTATTTTTGTATGCCTTTGATAACATCACCACACTGGCTGACCCGAGTAGTTGAAACTCTTATCCAAGAGCGTTTTTAGACGAAACTAGTTTCTGAGAGTGGGCTCCGGTCCCTCTCATCCTTCTTCTTTTAACTTGTTATCACATTGTTTTTTAGCGCGCCTCATATTTCCAGAGTGAGGATAAAATGTGTCTAGATCTTCAGTTCTTGCTAATATGATACTAGGAGTAGGTCTTCTTGGAATAGCAGGTTTGATACTAGTAGGATTTCAGTACACACCATTGCTCATGACGGTTGTCGCGCTTTCAACCTTCGTTACTTTTGGATTGAATTATTGGTATTTACGAAGGTTAATTCGTCTTGGTAATGTGAAAGAATCTTCAAAGGTGAGAACTCTCATCAATTCTTCAAGTCCAATAATATACATTGCAGCAATGCCATTCACATTTGAATTTGGCGAGTTTGTCTACTTATGGGTACTTGGTCTGATAGTCTGTGTATTGGGTATCCCGACTATTGCAGGAGTTCTTGGGATTATACTCGCAACTCCCTCTGAACAAACAGAGATTATTGAGTCATCATAGTTGCCTTTCTCAATCTTCTACTTTTTCTACAATCTCTTCATTGGGAGTAAATCTTCGGGTTGCTGCTTCCGAAATTGGCATCCAAGAAAGTCTAATCTCAAAGACATCATCAGGAAGCTGGAAAATGACTCCCTTGAAACCTGCTTTGCTCAGCTTTTCCCATGCACTAACAGCCTGAGATCGGGACAATGAAATTCCCATGAGAACTAGCGCCATAGCTTTGAGGTAGTCATCTTCGGCAGCCTGATGTTCTACAAGATAAATCACCCACTCGGAATATATCTCATCGTACATATCTTCAAGCCATTCTTCTCGATTCTTTTTCGAATTTCGTACGCAAACCTTCCAGAATAGTTCCTCCTCACTGAGATGTCGAAGGTGGCCAAACTCCTCTTGGCGATCCTTCTCACTCATATCTTCCCGCCGTGTAAGATCCTCCGCGAATCGCGACCATAACGCGTTGTCGAGTTCGTCCTCAACGTATCTCTCCTTATGTTTCGTCATAGGCGTAGCCAAGCCTGATATGGGACACTCCATTATTTCTTTTTTCTAATTGTAGGAAAGAATCGTCCTGTTCTTGTCATGTATTCTCTATATTCATCACCAAACTGTTCCGTCAACATCGCTTCCTCCTTCCTTGCCATCCATGGGAAAGGAAGAGCAACTAGAATTGAAAAGATGATGAGCAATAGATTTGCCGATATCAAGGATATTGCAAGATCGAACACGTTGAAGCCTGTATACATTGGATGCCTGATATGGTTGTAAATGCCCTCAGAAATCAAAGCATGATCCTTCTGGATTTCCTGTTTTGCTGAATACTGCGCTCCAAGCAATCGATGAGTTGTGAAGACCAAGATAATGGCGGCAAAAGCTATCCCTACTCCGCACAGTCTAACAATGAATGGAAGTCCGATACTAGCCCAGAATATCAAGTCGGGAATGACAATATAGATGATGACCAGACCGAGATACCCTATGATCGCTGCTGATAGCATTATAGCACTTTTGTCTATCTTTGTGTAATCCTTCTCGCTCTCTCTTCCAATGGTCTTTCCTCGATAATAGAATCGTACACTCGCAAACAGCGCGTATGCTACAATGAATAGGATTCGAAAGAGGAGTTCTTCTTCTATAATAGGAAACTGCATGAATTTCAACCTCGACGACTACACTCAATTAAATAATAATGACTATCGAGTCAGTATTAATACCCAACGGTCATTTTTATATGTATCTAATGACGTGATAATAATCGAAGCACAATGCCAAAGGTAGTCCCTGAATACAAAGAAGAGGCAAGGCGTAAGATAATACAGCACGCTTCAATACTATTCTCAGAGAAAGGCTACACTAAGACAAAAATGACTGACATTGCAGAGAGTGTAGGAGTAAGTAAGGGTGCTATCTACCAGTATTTCGAGAGCAAATCAAATCTCTTGATTGCAATTCTTGAGTCATACACCGCCCTCCGTGAGCAACAAGTCCGCAAATTCCTTGATGAAAAAGGGTTGAGGTTTCTAGCTACTGGAGAGTTCTTTGAGTATATGTTGTCTATGAGAAAAATGAATATTCAAATCGGTCCAGGGATTCTACAGGAAATAGCAGACAATGACGCAGCAATGAAATGGATTCGATCAGGCAGTGAGCAATGGATTCAGAGCATTAAAGACCTGATTGATGGCCTTGTTAGGAAAGGAGCCATCACTACTAATGTGTCATCTGAATATCTTGCGAGGGGAATTCTTGCACTTCGCGATGGTCTATATGGCTCACTATCTCTTGGAGCTGATGTTGAGAAAGTCACAGATACGTGGATTGAGATAATGGGCATCCTCCTGAAACACGCACTGAACTAGATTGATAATATATTCGATTGTATTACTCACGGTTTCATAACGACCAGTGCTATCGTTTGTAATGCTCAAGTAAATTCAGCAGAGCGCTCCTAAGTTCTGGTGGCATATCAGAATCCTCTAACCATGATGGAATCAATTCGACTCGACTGCGAACCCATTCCTGATCACCATGTTTTGTGGCCATTTTTAGTTCAACCGCAGTAGCAGCTATGTGCGCCTCTAGTACATCTAGGTAACTATCCCACACCAGTCTGCGTGAAATGAAAAACCCTCTGAGTTTGAGATGCTTCAACTCAGCTAACTCATGAAGAAGCAACCATCGGTGCATAATCACATCACTGATTGTCGTTTTGTCACCAGTCGGAGTTTCACCACTCATGTATTCTAGAAGTTCTTGAGGCGTGACATCCTCTTGACTGATCAAAGCTTCAGTTAGAATGGCTTTGTTCTCTATCATAGCCTTTGCAATCTCATCAATCGACATACCCTCGCTCATGGTGGTTCGCTCTTTGTACATGCATCTTTGAGTGGACGGGTCCTTTTTCGCCAATGTTGGTTGTGGGATTTTACTCTTTTGAGTGACGTGTATGAAAAATATCCTCCTCCGTCATTATATCGACTTGAGGAGTGCTTCACTACCTTATCGGCATTGAGTTTCCTTTTCCAATATACTCTATAAGGCTGAATTCCTATTAAAAAACGTTCATCATACTGAATGATGGGGGCAAAAATATCGCTGGAAGATGCGTTTAATCAAAAAGAAGCATATAGGACACTACTCAAGCTCTGTAAGATTGGTCCTCGCGTAAGTGGTACTGATGCGGAAACACGAACCGTATTGCTTATCGAAGATTACATGCGTAATGCAGGTCTTTCATCAATTCACATATTGGGACAAGAACATCAATACTACGATGCTAAAAAAGCGACTATTGGACTTCCAACCGATAGTGATTTGGTTGACGGTGTACCCTGTTGGATGAGTGTATCAACTCCTTCAGGGGGAATCAAATCAGAATCTTTGTATGTTGGATCTTATGAGATGGTTGAGAATCTGAACCCCAAAAAAGTTTGGAACAAGATTATCCTTGCAATACTGGATGATTCAGTAAAGGAAGCGATAACCGCTTGGGGAAAACTATACGGCATGAACCCTGCCGGAGTTGTCTTTCTAGACCTAAGTCGAGATACTGCTCCACGAACATTTGTCAACAAGACACTCACTCCTTTCTTCTCTAGGACACCCTCTATTGTAGTTGCAGCGAAATCCGTAAGATCAATACATACACAGATGTTTGGCACAACATTGAAACTAGTTGTTGAGGGTTCAACAGGTTCCGGAGTAGTCCAAAGCATTCATGGCAAGCTAAATGGGAAAAAGATTGACACAGTACTGATTTGCGCCCATCACGACACTTACTCCTTATCGTCTGGAGCAACTGATAATGCTGCAGGAGTTGCAATTATGCTTGAGATAGCACGAATTCTAGCACAACAAGACACCAACTTGAGCTATCAATTCGTTTCGTTTGGGGGAGAAGAATTGGGAATGAAAGGCTCATGGGCGTATGTATCAGAGGTTGATTTGAAGGATGTGAAATTATGTATCAATCTTGATAGCATAGGAGAATTGCCAGGTATGCTACTAGCCTTGGCAGCTGGTAGTGATGAGATGATTGGCTGGTTATCCAACATCGCCAGTAAGAATGAATACCCTGCCAGATGCAGACGAACTGCAATTTCTGGAGGCGACAACAAAGTCTTCGCTGCGAATGGTATTTCCACAATCCACTTAGCTAGCCATGGAACAACAACAGGCAAAGTAAGCCACAGCTCAATAGATGATGCATCGCTTCTTACTCCCTTCACAATTGGAGAAATGGGTAAATTCGCCATTTCAATTATCGAAGGACTAGAAAACAGCAAAGCAATCCCCTTTAATCTGGAAATTCCAGCAGATCTTGTTCGAGCCGCAAAACAAAAAATCATTGATACACGAAGGACTCTATAATTTGTGGAATGTATGCCTATCTAAAGGAAAGGAGAAACGGTTTTCACAATTTTATTGATGACATTCGTATTGGCTCTCAAAATTGTATCATCATCATCTCGTTCCTCTTGATCTGCCAGCTGTGGAAGTGGTCTTTTCTGCAAACCATCAAGAGTAGCTTGAACGCATGGACCAAGAACTAGCGGATTATATCCTCCTTCCAAGACCCAGAATGATCCTTTCATACTCAGTGAAGAAACAAGACGTTCGATTTCATTTGCAATGAACCAATATGTTCTAGAATCAATATTCAGGTCCCCGATGGGATCCGTAAAATGCGCATCGTATCCCGCAGATACTGCAATGATGTCAGGATTGAAACTCTCAATAGCAGGTTTGACAACCTTAGTAAAGGCAGTCTGATACGATGCATCCGGTGATTCTTCATACAGGGGGACATTGATGTTAGTACCCTTGGCTTCTCCCTGCCCAAGTTCACGGAAGTGTCCAAGTCCGAATGAATCATGATTATACTCGTGTATGGAGATGAATTGGACAGATGGGTCATCGTAGAAAATCTCAGCGGTGCCATTTCCAAAGTGGTCATCAATATCGAGAATTGTGACTTTTTTTACTTCCTCGTCTTTCAGGAGTTTTCTGGTTGCTACTGCTACGTTATTGAAAAAGCATAATCCCATTGATGATGAAGTTGTAGCATGGTGACCTGGTGGTCGAACCAAGGCAAATGAATGTCTACATGAATCAGATGCGGCTAGCTCTGCGGCAAACATGGCTCCACCTAAAGCATGGAGAGCGGTTGAAAGCAAATTTTCACTGGCATACGCTGATTCCCCCAACTGTCCGCTTCCAAGCTCTGACATTATCTCAACAGAGTGCACAAGATATGGTGAATGGACTAGTAAAGCCTCTTCGCAGTTGGCAATAGGAGTTTTGAACTTCAAGATTCCATCTAGTGCGTTGTTTTCCTCAAGATATTGTAGAGTCATTGTGATACGATCAGGATTTTCAAAACCTTCCATGTGGGGTTTTGTAAATGGAGCGACATGTTGGTCGCATCCTGATTGCTCAATGAGAGTGATAGTATCACGGGACATTGTCGCCACACTCCAATAGGTATCAAAATCTGCATATACTCTTTCAGTGGACGGATGTTTAGCGTTTTTACCGGGCAGAAGTCTTTAGTAAGGGGGTTAATGTCTTGTTTAGTACAATTTCCGGTGGTTTACATGCGCGTACTTGAAATCGTTCTGATTATTATATTGTTCATTCTTTCAGTACAATTCATTCTTCCACCAGCAATGAAGAAGATTGAGAAAAGACTAGTAATGGGTTGGATAGGTGTGACGGGCTACATCGTAGCTGTTCTTCACGTGCTCTTGGAGGGCGCCCGATGGCAGATGCTTCCAATTTACATCCCAATTATGGTTCTCTTCGTCTATGAATTATATCAGCTAAAGGAGATGTACATATCTCGCGTCGAAGTGGTACCTGAATCACCAATCAAGGTACCGCGAAAAAAGCTTGGAGCAGCAATTGTGATACTGGGAATTCTTCTTGTAAGCACATCGTTCGCCCTTGATTATTTCTTACCTGTCTTCCAGCTTCCCGAGCCATCAGGTGATTACTCTGTAGGAACAACAAGCTTTGACCTAACAGATACCGGCCGAGAAGAAACCTTCACTGAAATTGCTAGCGACAATCGAAAGATCTTGATACAGTGTTGGTACCCAATCGATGATACTACTGGTCTTTCTCCTGTTCCATATATTGAATCTCCAACCGAGTTTGGACAGGCGGTTCAGAACTCCTTTGGATTTCCTTCTTTTATCGTAAGCCATTTTCCGTTAATTCCAACGCAGTCCTATCGGGATGCACCATTATCTGACGCATTGGACCAGTTCCCTGTCCTCATTTTCTCACATGGATATGGTGGATTTGTCTTCGAGAATACTGTTCTCATGCAGGAACTGGCAAGCCATGGCTACATAGTTTTTAGTATCAGTCATACATACGAATCTGCTTCCACCGTTTTTACTGATGGCTCTGTTGCGTATGAAGCAACAGAAGAGATGTATGCAAACATAAGTAACAGCCTACTGATTTGGGCTGATGATACCCGATTTCTCATCGATGAGCTTGAAACGATAGCAAATGATAACATCCCAAGTATGTTCTGGACACACTTGGATTTCATAACAATTGGTGTATTGGGTCACTCATTTGGAGGCACCACTGCAGAAGAACTATGCGTGATGGATACAAGAATCTCGGCAGGGATGAGCTTTGATAGTCCACATATTGGGAATTCTCTTGAGATTAATATGACAATACCATTCATGATGATATTTGGTCCTGATTATGGCAATCCTGAGATGAACGATACTATCTACAATAGAGCTGAGAATACCTGCTATGGTCTGTTCGTTAATGGGACACGGCACTACAACTTTGCTGATGCTACCATATGGTCACCTGTTCTCAAGAGCGTCGGTTTGCTTGGTTCGATAGATGGATATAGAATGTTAGATATAATGAACAAGTACGTTCTTGCCTTCTTTGATCAAGAATTGCGAGGAATTGAGTCAACACTTCTAGATGGTCCATCTGTAGATTATCCAGAAATCATGTTCTATTACAACAATCTGTAGATGTTCATTATTCAGTGAACATAGCTCCGACCTATCTCGGAGCTGCCGAGAGGACCTCTCTTTAGGATGTGTAAGAGAAGAGAAGACTGTATCGATAATTGTAGGTGAACATACAATGCAGGTGAAAATAGACCTGGTCAAAATGAATCATTTGGTCACTGGGGAGAAACTCTCGACAAAACTGGCAGTGAAGAACATCGGTGTTGTTCAAGATGCACGATTGCTTTCATCTCTGAATGCCCCTGATAACACGGACCGATTCAATCATCAGAAACTAGATGAATGGATTAAGAAACAATGCTTTACCAGATTCTGTGGTGCTGGTGAATGTAGACACTCTTCAATGGCATATCTTCGGTATCTTGGAACATTTGGTGATGATGTCAGCAAGGCAAGAGTGGATAAATTTGTTCGTAAGTTGTCCGAATATCGAGATGGTGGCGGACGATGGAAGGGATTCCCATTCTACTATACGCTCTTAGTACTCTCTGAGCTCACCAACCAAGATGCTAGAACTGAGCTTCAGTATGCTGTTCCTGCTTGTCAGCGGGCAATGAAACGGATTGGCAGAAAAGATCCATTTGCAAAGATACGCCAAGAAATTCTTTCAAATGTACTTAACCTAGGTGCCACTTCAGGTGTCCTTGACTTACTTCTCATGGATAACCAAATCATCTAGCCCAAGTGAAAAACCTTATAAACATCGCAGCCGATATCGATATAGATATCGCAGCCGATATCGTGAACAAAAATAAAGACAAAATATAGAGGAAAAGACAATGTGTTCACCACATCAAAAAAGAAACATACACTATGGCCCTCGAGAGGGTCGTGGAAGCCGCGGTCATTGGAATAGACGGGAAGCCCGTGTTCCAAAGGGTTACCTTAGACACACGGTATTGAATTTACTCAACGAAAGTCCAGTATCGGGCTCAGAGATAATCAATAAAATCAATGAACGTACAGATGGCAGATGGAGTCCAAGTCCTGGATCTGTCTATCCATTACTCTCTTGGCTACGTGACTCAGGTTATACGACTGAAGCTAAAGATCCCGAAGCAGGAGTTAAGAGATACAAACTGACAGAAAGTGGCAAGGAATTCCTAGAGGAGCACGATAAGAGGCATCCAGACTTCGACGCGAGTTTCC
The DNA here is from genome assembly GCA_029210805.1 of Candidatus Thorarchaeota archaeon. Taxonomy (GTDB): domain Archaea; phylum Asgardarchaeota; class Thorarchaeia; order Thorarchaeales; family Thorarchaeaceae; genus MP5-2226. The sequence goes on along the minus strand of JARGGA010000001.1, from coordinate 45,079 downwards.
AAGAAATTGGATCTCGAATGCGCGGATTAGCTGGACTTCCAGATGAAGCCATAGAACTGCACAAGGGTTTTCGTGTGCTACGTAGATCTAGTCGCGGATTGTTTGATCAACTGCGAAAACAATATTCCGAGGAAACTGTGAAGGAAGCAAAGCTTGCACTTGACGAGTTTATAGCAAAAATCGACAAACTCGTTATGCCAACTGAAACTTAGTGTCAGAAACTAGCACTATCTATAAAAACCTGAGGGGGCCTTCTAAGGCTCGCTCATCAATTTTTTCTTCGTAAGAAGGCCTTTTATCACCAATATGCTACTGAAACATATTGATTGGGTGAATGGAATGGTCACAATAATAATGCTCATTCAAGGAAGAGCTGGAACAATCTGGGATGCCGCTAAGCGGATTGAGGAAATTGAGGGTGTTCAGACCGCACACATTGTAACAGGGCCCTACGATATTGTAGTATATATTGAGCTACCTTCAGCTGATGGCCTTCGCCATTTGACCAAACAAATCCATGAAATTGATGGAGTAAATCGTACAGAAACCTGTATTGCAATGGGATCATTCATTTAATGTCATGTTCTCCACTTGACCAAACTGATTCTTTAGGATACGAAGTAATGGAAGGCCAATGAGCAAACCTGCAATAGTTGCGAGTACAACCTTGATTGGAGTAATGATACCAGCTCCCAACCAAAGCACTTGGAGGACCTCTGGAGTGAATCCATAGAACAACCAATAGGTCTGTCCCGGAATCAACACAAATATTCGGAACAGAATATCTGATTCGAGTCCGATTATGATAGTGAATAGAAGGCCAAGAATATCTCGATTTGTTTCACTTTCGGGCCACCAATTCTTGTTAATCAGCAATACAAAAACTAACAGCACTACGTACCCAGCTAGTGTATCCCAGATGCCCCATAGGGGGAGCGTCCAAGACACAGGTTCTAGGAAGTAGCCTAGCAACATAAAAGAATAAATTCCAAGAGCGGGTTTCCATCTCCGCTGATATACAAATCCCCCCATTGCTGCTCCTAGAGGTGCTCCAAATTGGAACACTAACTCGAATGGGTCTCGAAAATATACGAAATGACCCGTTAGACTGCCTATTCCAACCGCAACCGCACCAACATATGGTCCCAACAAAGCTCCAATTATGGGACTCAACAAGAATACCCACGAGTCCCAAATCCCCCCATAGAAACCAGGTATCATCGGAATTACGTCCAATACTGCGACCATGGCCGCAAAAACAGCAATCAGGGCAACGAACAAGCTCTTGTTTGATTCGATATATATGGCCATGATTTCTCCACAGTTTGTATACCCTGATTTAAACTCCCTTGTTCCTATTTCTTTATGGCCCTCAAGAGACCTTTCAGTGTATACGTATTGAGAACATCCTTCTTTGTAACCCATCCTCTACGCGCCTGATATATTCCGAACTTCATGTTATCTAGTTCATACAGCTTGTGAGCATCAGTGTTAATGGTAATCTTTAGACCCATTCCAATTGCAGTTCGTAAATTACCCGCATTAAGGTCCAGACGTCTTGGATGTGCATTCAATTCCATCGCAATGTTGTTTGCCTTTGCAGTTTCAAACACTCGCTCTAGGTCTATCTCAAATTCCTCTCTCTTGTGAATCTGTCGCCCCGTTGGATGTCCGAGGATGTGTACATACGTGCTTTCCAAGGCTCTGCAAACACGATTCGTCATCGTTTTCTTGTCATCTTTCATCCTACTATGAATCGATGCCGTAACAATGTCAAGTTGCTCAAGCACATCATTTCGGATGTCCAGCTCACCTGCTGACAGAATGTCGACCTCTGCTCCTTTGAGTATCTTCATCTTCCAACGGCCAGAAGCATTCAAATCATCTATCTCGTCAATTCGTTTCAGTAGTCGCGTTTCATTCATGCCATTTGCAATGGTCAAACTCTGAGTATGGTCTGATACACAATAGTAGGAGTAACCTTTTGCATCTGCCGCATCCAACATCTCCTCTATAGGATAGGAGCCATCAGATTGGTCTGTATGACTATGCAAATCGCCTCGAATATCTTTCAACTCAATAAGGGTGGGAAGTTCCCCATTCTGAGCTGCCTCTATCTCTCCAGCATTTTCTCTCAGTTCTGGGGGAATCCACGACATTCCCAGTGCTGCATAGATTCTCTCTTCATCCTCGCCCGCAATTTTCTTCTTTTTCTCTCCCTTGAAAAGTCCGTATTCATTCAGTCGGAGATTTCGCTTCCGAGCAATAGCACGCATCTGGACATTGTGATCAACATTTCCCGTGAAGTACTGCATTCCCGCACCATAGCTATCGGCTGGCAGAACTCTGAGGTCCACTGGAAGATTAGATTTTAGCCGAATAGATGATTTTGTAGGTCCACGGACAATGATATCTACTACATCATCAATAACCACGAAGGCATCCATTACAGGTTCCGCATCATCCGCGTCTACAATGATATCAATATCGCCAACAGTTTCACGACGCCGTCTGAAAGATCCTGCAACCTCGGCACGGCGCACACCTGATACTTGACTAACAACTTCGAGAATTCTATCAACAATAGGTTGTGCATCTGCATAGAGTGTTCTCCCAAGACCTGAGCGTACAAGCTGTATTCCAGCTAGTATCTGATCTTGCGTTTTCTTTCCCATTCCTTTTAGAACCGATATTTTGTCGTCATCTGCGGCCTTTTCCATTGAATCCAAATCTGTAACGCCAATTTCTTCGTAGAGAAGTTTGATTTTCTTAGGTCCTAAACCCGGAATTGCTTCCAATTCCATTACTTTTACTGGTATTTTTGCTCTCAGCTCATCTAAAATTTCGACTTTCCCAGTTTCCAAATAGGTTTTGATTAGTCCAGCAAGACCTTTTCCAACTCCCGGTATACTAGTCAATTCATCTCTTTTGGCAACTGCTTCAATGTCCTCTCCAAGCGCTCCCACAGTTCGAACAGCCCGGTAGTAAGCACGAGGCTTGAATTTATCCTTCCCCTCCACATCAAGAAGGATGGCAATTTCTTTCAGGACTGTGGCAACTTCACTATTACGAGTCAAGTATCTCTCACACCTATTGGCCTTTGTATGGATCTATTGACCTCACTGCATCAACTACTGCCTCAATATTTTCTTCTGGCGTGTCAACAGTTACAACGCATCCAGGAGCCACGTACAATTTCTCATACCCTGCCTCCTCTATAGCATTGAGAATCTGTTCTTTCGCCTCGTCCGGAGTGCCTGTTCTGAATACTCCATTGTGGTCGATACCCCCGAAAACTGCCTTTCGAGAGATTTTTCTTCCCTGTTTCAACGAGTGAGAAGAGGTCTGGTCTTCCCAGTTTATTGCATCAAGTCCCATCGTACGCGAAATCTTTTCAAATCTAATGACTTCGTCTGGCTCCCTTGCATGAAGATGCATCACAATAAACTTGGCTTTTCCTCGAAGCTTTGAGATAAGCTTCAGATCTTGAGGGAGAATAAACCTCTCATAATTCTCATCACTCACAGATGCTTTGGTTGAATGTTGTGAGGCAATAAAAAGACCATCTGCACCTGCTTCCAGAGTTGCTCGAGCGAAATCAACCATGACATCTGTAATCATATCCAACGCTGATTCGATGATTTCTGGATTCTCATCCATGTACTTGTTCAGGTTCTTGTCGCAGATTTTGTCAGTCACCATCGGGCCATCGAAAACTGTCGCCATAGTGGGAACAACTCCGTGAGCATATTTCTGAATAAGCTCAACAGCCCGAACCTGGTTACCAAATTCCCCTGCCATCACATCGGGCTTTTCTAAAACCTCCCAGTCACTTGCCTTCTCAATGGCTGCGCTCGTGAGTGTAGTTGACCCAGATATTGCTCCATCGTACTCTGCAGTGCAGCCGAAGTCCACACAGGGGTAATGCCCAAAGAAACTGATCTTCAAAAGGTCGTGATCGAATTTCTTATGGAATTTTATATCTTCAGCCGCAAGCCCATCAGGCGAGCGGTCTACTTCTGGATGATGTTTCCATATAGATATGGGGATCTTTCCATCAAAATTACCCAGAAAAGTTTCTTTCAATAAATCAAATTTGGACATGGCACTTCTGATAGGTAAATGGAGAATAATGAGGCTTTCGAAGCAACCGCATTTCAACCGGAATCCCATTTACTCAGTTTTATGAGCCTTCACTTCCATTACAACTACCTCTAAATATGAGTGCCTTCCCGTTTAGAACGTGTATCCCTCCCGGAGGAAACCAGTTGAGTGAGAAAACTGCCCTATATGATTCATCGGTCTTTCTAGAAATGGATGGTTTAAATGATCCAGTTCTATCTGGTCCAGATCCAAATCCTTTCTGGAACAAAATACGCTTTGAGATGGCATGGAGCCTTCCTGTCATGTCAAAAATCTTGGATAGTGCAGAAATAACTCTACAGCCAATGCGTATTGCAACTCGCAGTGAACTAAGCCTCTACCATGATGTATCGTATATTGAAACCATGGAGCTTTTTGGGAACACAGGAACTGCTTTTTCCGCTCGTTTTGGATTGGACACTCCGGAATGCCCTGTCTTTCAAGATATGCATATCTACGCTTCTTATCCCGTTGGGACTGCAATTGATGCAGTATTGGGAGTTGAAGAGGGTAAGTTCAAGAATGCGATGTCTTTCTTTGGTGGGCTTCACCATGCTATGGAGAGCAGAGCTGCAGGGTTCTGCTACTACAATGACTGTGCCATTGCACTCAGAAAGTATAGAGAGAAATATCCTAACAAGAAAGTGCTTTACCTAGATACTGATGTGCATCACGGCGATGGAACACAAGCTGCATTTTACGATGACCCCAATGTTTTGACAATCTCTATGCATGAATTAAGCATGGGATTCTTTCCAGGAACCGGTCGACCTGAAGAAATAGGAATTGGCGAAGGTAAAGGATACTCAGTGAACATTCCTCTTCCTCCGCTAACAGACGATACTGAATTCTGGAGAGTTTTCGAGGATGTAGTTGTCCCAATCTGGCTTGCCTACAAACCTGATCTGGTATTCTGGGATGTTGGGGCTGATGCGCACCTAAGCGACCCTCTTGCAGATCTTATGCTCACATACGACACATATCATCGCCTTTCAAAGACAGTTCGCCAGCTAGTTCACCTAGGTGAAAGGAAACTAGTGGTAACAGGCGGTGGAGGATACAACCCGGTAGCAGCAGCGAAAATTTGGACGATTGTTTTATCTAACATTGCAGGTATGGCTCTTCCCCCAACTCTACCTCCTGAATGGATCAAGCTCTGCCATTCTAATGGCCTAAAGTTACCAAGAAGTGGTTGGACTGACAGGCCTACACGAATTGACAAGGAGCACTATACTAAGATACGAAGAGCAATCGATGAGGCCATTGAAAAGATCCACAACCTCATTTTTCCAATCCACGGACTAGAGAAGTAACATCATGAACGGGCATTGTAGGTCAATTGGTCTACATTTCCCTCATAATAGTGTCCATTCCCGATTCAAGAGAAATTATTAGATAGTATTGCTTCTCGGCTGATATCGATTAGGAGAAATTCACATTGCAGGCAATAAAACCACGCTTAAGCTACATTATTCTCATTTTTACTTTGATACTGATGCTTTCAGGGATAGCCCTAGCTGCATCAGTTCAGAGCAATATGGGTTCGGTCATTGTCACTGAAGTTGATTTTCAGGCTGATGATGGCTCGAATATACATGCTACTCTTCAGCAGCCAATCTATGCTACTAGTACCAATCCTCTGCCGGGAGTGATAGTCTTCCATGGTTCTCTGCAGAATAAGGAGTGGCTGATGGCATTCGGGATAGAGCTTGCCCGACGAGGTTTTGTGGTTTTAACTCCTGATGCGAACGGACATGGCAACTCCGATTATGGCAGTGGCAGTGGCCCTGCCGCGCTTGAGTACTTTGTTGACCTTGATTATGTTGACAGTTCATCGATTGGTCTTATTGGTCATAGCATGGGTGGCGGTTCAGTATGGCAGGCAATCAATGAATCGACAGTTACAGTAGGTGCAGCTGTTCTGGTTGGAAGTGGGAGTTCAAGTGATTGGAACGCTACCTATCCGAATAATGTACTAATCACAGTTGGAAGCTTTGATTCACTCTCATCTTATCCCCGGAATACAACCCGACTTGAGCCTCTCTTTGGTGTGACAGGGATAGAGGAGTACGTGACCTACGGCGATTTTGCTGATGGGTCAGCTCGCAGATTTGCTGTAGCAAGTACAAATCACCTCTTTGAAACAATTAATCCGGAGATTGTCACTGAATCTGTGGAATGGATGAAAAACAGTCTAAAAGGTGGAGTAGAGGACTCGAATTGGATAGCAAGTAGCAGTCTAACCTATGGTTGGTGGCTAGCTGGTGGATTCTTTGCTACTCTGGGTGCGGTATTGACCATATTCCCATTAATTGCAATTCTCTTGGATATATCTGTATTCGAATCTCTCAAAAAAGAACCATCTCTGGAGTACAATGCGGATAAACGTTCATACCTAACATGGGGTATTCTATATGGTGCTGTTCCAGCTGCCACATTCTTTCCGCTTCTTCTAATAGGTCAATTTGTTCCCTTTCCACAGAGCTATGGTGCAGCTATTAGCATATGGTTTGTTGGAACTGCACTGGTTTTACTCCTCATTCTCAAGATTGCAATGCGTGGCAAGAGCGAAGAAGGACTTGATCTGAAGAAATTTCTCAAGATTGGTTCTGATCAACAGAGTCCTATGTCATCACTCGTGAAGACATTCCTGCTTGCATCTATCACAGTGCTATGGCTGTACATGTGGACTCTATTGGTGGATTTAGGGCTTGCATTGGACTTTCGATCCTTCCTTCCTGGAATGAATGATCTGACGATATCTAGAGCTCTATTCGTTCCAATCTATGCCATTGTATTCTTCATCTACTTCTTGATTGATGGGATGTGGCTCATGGGACCATTGAAACCTGAGAACAGTGAACCTTGGTACAAGGGAATGACCAATTGGACACTCAAGGGGATGCTAATCAAGTGCTATCCCTTTGTGATTCTTATTGGAATTGAATTCGGTCTTGGAATGTTGTTAGGATACCCAGTTATACCTGGTATCATAGGATATTCCTTCCTATTCTTCTATGCATTTGCTCCATGGTTTGCAGTATCAGCCGTCATAACGATTTGGTCATACCGTTCAACAGATCGATACTACCTTGGCGCGCTAATCAACGCCCTGTTCTTTGCGTGGATGTTGGCAACCACACTCTCGTTTAGGCTCTAAAACCGGAATGCGGCGGTGACAACCACTCACTTCCGTGTTCTTTCTTTTTCAAGTAAAGAGCCACTCTAAGAGGCCTGTTCCTTTCTTACCTAATTCTTTGCACTCATGAATTGCCATCTCTTCCCAGAGTTCAGTCCTTCCGCCTGAGAAGTCCCGTGTAAATCTAATATGTGACCCATCAGAGATTATCTTTGATTTCAGAGTATAGCAGCTCCCATCTTCTCCATAGACCTTGGTTTCTGCAGCATAGGGCATTCGATCATCAAGATACTCTGTGTCCAAATCCACTTTGGTAACGGGTATATGGTCATCAATGGTCGATATCCCCCCGGAAGTGAAGTATTTACCATCAACATAATCTCGTCGTAGTCCAATGGAGATATCATCAAACTGTGCATGAAGCGCGAACCACATCTCAATATGCCAGTTACGTGATCCCCAGCTCTTGTCCCTCTGACCAAGACCATTAATTGAGAGTTTCCTTCCATCAGAAAACGTTACTTTTCCCTTGACTATTCCCGACTGTTCAAAATGTCCTACCCATGAGGTTTTGCTCCCCGCACCAAAGTCATAGTATGGAAATCTTCCACTCCAGAGAATCTCTACAGACATTTTCTTACTCTGATAGGATATCTTCCAATCTTGCATGGGCCTAACGAGTTCATAGGATACCTTACCATATGACAGAGCCTTATCCAAGTCGTCGGACACTGCACCATTAGGTTCCTTCCAATATGCCTCCCGCAAATCCTTTCCATAGAAGAGCGCAAAAACAAACTCTCTCTTCTTAGCATTAGGTAGGAGACCTATAGTACTGAATCCAGAAACACCACTCTCCAAATCGACCCAGTTGAAGTAATAGCTCTCTCGAAAGTCTGGACGTTCAGTCGGTTCATGGAGATAGTCATCTTTGTCAGTCAATTCAGTCATTGCACCATGTTCTCCTTTTGCATTGAATCTGCAACGGCCTAATACTTCTACCTGTAGTAAAATTCACCCGATGATTCGCTACATTTTTAGCATAAACCAGTTCTGCACACTTGGAGATATAAGATGAGGAGAACCGCCACCTTCTTTGCAGTCATTGTGATATCATTTCTTTTTCTCTCTATGATTCCCAGTACGAATCAAATAATGAGTGAAAGAGCCTCTGAGGAGACCATTGAACTACTCACCGAGCCACAGGTCATACCGGAAATTAGTGCTGGTGAATATGAGGTAGACCGAAACTGGACAATCAACATAGTGTTTGTTGGATATGAAGCAAATATCGTCAATGAAACACGATTTATGTCACAGATGCCAGATGGTCGGACCTATCCGTATGACAATTTAACCTACAACTGGAATGTTGAATACAACGTAATCTGGGCGAATGCGTCATATGAAGCCGCATTGAAGACTTTTATGTATACTAATTCTGTCAATGGGACTGCAACAGGAACAGTGGTGGACGAAACCGCGCTGTCTGACATGCGAGCGGATGGCATTGCTAGAGATTGTTTTGACCCGCGTGATGGACGCGCAATTAATGGTACTTTGGTTGAGGATTGGCTGGTTGAAAATCCCGCAGTTCCGACGCCTGGTCTAGGGTGGACCTTCTATCTATTGAACTACTCAGAGATTGACAATTCAGACCATTCTCTTGAACATTGGTTCGACTATGATCCCTACGATCCAGACTCCGGGGAGAAAATGGATTGGTTCAGGTTGGAATGGGATAACGACCTCAATCCAAATATCAAATTCCAGTACGCTGGTGTAGGAGGACGCGACAAGGTCTACATCCTTGATGCAAGTGCGGATCAATGGTATACAAAATGGGCCGCAATATGGAGAACATATGGAAGTATAAACGGGCCACATTGGCTATACGATCTTGATACTTATTCAGAAGAAATGAACTTTCAAACAACTGCCGATCAAGAAAATATCACAGATTATCTTGCGGAGTATAGTTATAGCATAATATCAAACCTATTCATTCCAAACATTCACGGTTATACTGATTATTTGGAGAGAGGAAGTTTCCGTGTCATGGTATTTGCCATGGACGATGATGTAACAGCAGAAGATATCTCATGGATTGACAATGAAGATCTGATTAAGGATGCCCTTGATGAGGCACTGCCCTTTGTGGATTGGTATGTGCAAGTTGATTTCGAACATATAGATGACTTTCCAGACTGGAATGCAACCTTCTTGGGAAATTCGACCATCGTCAATGGGGAAGTAATTGTAGATGGCGCCAGCATGTTCTATGATATTGATGATACTCTACGGCCTAACTACTGCTTAGATGAAGGCTATGACACTGCACTATTTGGAGCAGTTTTTGTGAAGAAGAACATGGTAATGCAATTTGATGGACAGAATTACACAGCTCTCGGAGGGGGTGGACAGACAGTTATCTGGAAGAGCTACGAACGTTACTACCGACCTGATGGTACAACACCAAAGGCGGGAGTGACAGCTGTTCAAATACATGAGTTAGGGCATGCAGTGGGTCTTGGGCATACTTTTGGATTCGACAGCAGGTACGAAGCCGACTTTCACTATGGAGTAATGGGCTACTTCGGTCGCCACGAGAAATTTGCTACCTTTGAATATATGTGGCTTAGAACATCCTATCTGGATCACTACAGAGATATTATCTACAAGGATTTCCTTGATGCTGTAGAGTCAATCCCTGAACCATTGCTATCGAAGACACTCGATGCCAAACAGTATGCCGAACAAGAATTTGCAAATGAGATTTCCAAGTATAATCAGGGCGACTGGATGGGTGCATATGAGAGTCTCGTCAAGGCAGAGAATTGGACCCAACGAATGCTTCATTCGCTCACTGAAGACACGCCTCCTGATATTCATGAATGGGGAATCTTGCCAACCGCGTCACAATCAGGTGAATCCCTGTACATCTATGCGAATGTGAGCGATAGCGACTCATTAATGGGAGAAGTATATGCTAGCATGCAGTTGGACGACCTAGCGAACGTAGCTGGGGAGCTTCAATGGAATGGCACCTGCTATGATGGTGATTTTACTTGGCCAGAATCAGCAACACTGGCTGTGCATATTTTTGCTAGAGACCAAGCAATGAATAGTCAGACTAGTGATGTCATATCTCTAGTAGATGCAATTAGTCCTACAATCAATCAACCGTCTGATATTGAATACAATGAGGGTCAGATTGGTCACAATATCCCATGGGAGCCCTCTGATCCAGTGCCTAGTCATTATATTCTGTACATAGATGGCACACCGTACTCTCCTGCTGACTGGTCCGGTTTTCAGATAGTTGTCAACGTAGACGGACTCTCTATTGGTGTGCATAACTATACAATTGAAGTCTTTGATGATGCTGACAATAGTATAACCGACACCGTCTTGGTCACTGTGCTTGATGTTACGGATCCTACTATTGATAGTCCCGACAACATCTCCTACACAGAAGGGGAAACCGGCTTCTCAATTACGTGGACACCATTCGATGCTTTTCCAGCTTCATATGAAATTCTACGAAATGGAACATCTTTGAGAGCAGGTCAGTGGAACACAACCTCAGAAACAATAACGATATCGGTTGATGGGCTTGAAGCTGGTACATACAACTATACCATAGTTGTGACAGACCTCGCAGGTAATTTTCTCAGTGATACAGTACTTGTTTCTGTGGCGGAAGTAGATACTACTCCGACTAGTACAACATCAACTACAACTGATACGACTACTGAAACACCACCACCTGATGGAGGATTAGATAATACTCTAGTCATCACAATAGCAGTTGCAGGAATCATCCTAATAGTGCTCATAGTGGTTTGCATTCGAAGAAGGTAATAGCATATCGAGGGTCCTAACTACGACCCTCTTCTTTTCTATTTTTAATCAAGATATCTAAGTACCTGGACATATGGAGCGTGTTAGTATTGTAACCTTATCATCGTGCATTTGAGAAATCTGGCACATATTTTTCCCCTCTTGAATTTCAGCTGGGCAACAATTGAGCGGACCTGATCTCTAGGGTTCTTTTCTATCACTGAGTTTATTCTTTAGCATTTTCACCTGATACTTTAATCTCGAAAGAATAGGTACCGTAACAAATTCCTCTTCGCGTTTACTCTTTGGTTCTCTGATTCTCTTATGCACCAAAATCATGAGAAGTAGTGAAGGGAAGAGAATGGGGAGAGGTATGGTGCCAGATGAAACGTAGGGTGAAATTGGAATACTAGCATTCAACAGATATGCTGAGATTATTAATAGCCCTTCATAAACTAGCCCAACAAAGCAGGTCCTCGTTACCGAAGTTTTTCCAAGGAAACATGCTATAACGAAGCAGAGAAAGCCGATTCGGAGAATCAGAACTACAAAAAAGCTGGCAAATAGAATATCCAATTCACTGAGTGAAGTGGGATGCAAGTAATAAAATCCTGATTCCGTAATCCACCCCGAACGAGCATAGCTCTTTGTAATGAAAATAGAGGATAGTAGAGTTTGGTCAGAAGCGTAAACCCCATGGCTATAAAACAATACAAAGGGAATTGCTATGACAGCAAGTAATGCTACCGAAGAAAAAACAAACTCAAGTGAATATATGGTATTTCCAGATGATATGACAAGGAATCTCAGAGAGGGTATCAAAACAAATCCAAGAAATAGCCCGACAGAATATCCTACGGACACAGGCATTAGTGGGTTATAGTCTGAAATTGTTGTATCAATGGGTATTAGCATTCCGACTAATGGTACCACAAAAATTAGAGTTGATGCAAAAAAAGCTGTTTTGATAGGGTACGCCTCTTTAATTTTAAATTTGAAGTAAATACAGAATAATATCGCAGGGATGGCATAGACAGTGGCTATGATAATAGAAAGGAAATGTATTTGGAAGAAACCATCAACGAGCGTCCACACTATGCCAAATCCTGAGAGATATGTGCCGGCAACTCCACTACTAAGCATGATTTGAATAGGCAGCAGCATGGCAAGTAAGAGACGGATACCTACTGACACTGGAAAAAATGTGCGATTCTGCATACCCTATACAACCGAATTACAAACCATCTACGTGAAATGATTAACTTCTAAGCATAATCGTTTCTATGTGTATCGGGTCCCTTTTCAATTCCTTCTACCATGAACAATGGTATACCTCTTTAATCAAAGCCTGAATGATTTCCCCATCATCTCATCCTTTTATTATTCGGGCAGTAGATAGAGTGTAGGGTCCTCCTCGATATCTTCGTCGAACCTTCCGAACCTCAAAAATGCAGGGTCTGCATCGTTATCCATGAAGAAGGGTATGTGCTCGTCCTCGATATGCTTGGCCATAGTCCAATCTATCTTGTCTGTGACCCCAACTTGGTCTGTGTAACGTACAAATCCACGCCAGTATGCTACTGCACCAGCAATCATGGCAGTCTTCTTGTCCCACTCTGCGAACTTCATGTAGAGTTCAGTTTGTGCAGCATCAGCAGCTTCAGCCCATGCCGGAAGTTCATCCAATCCAATGGGAACTACCTTGTTGCCACGTTTTGTATAGGCACATGCATTAGTCACAAGGTTGGAATAATCACCGGGTTCAATATTCATAGTTCCTATATCATTGAATGTGGCTGTTGCATTCTTTACGGTCAGTGCAACCCCAAGAGACGAGGATGGGAGTTTGGCTTCCGTATTCGACCATGGTAACCACTGTTCACCCTTTCCATCATACATTCGAGTGAACTCAGACATCACCAATATCTCATCATTACTATATGGATAGGGTCCATGATCGATGAGTTTGGCTCTGGCTTCACACTCTTCTAGAAAACAGTATAGTTCAATCGTCCCAAGAGACCTTCGTATCTTCTTTACCTGCTCTTCTTTTACTGGTTCCAAATTATTCTTGATCCAACCAAGAGTATCTTCCTCAAAGGCGAGATTAACTCCTCCAGATGATGCAACAGTAGGTTTGCCCGTATTGAAATATGCTGTACTTAGGCGATACCAATTTTCAAGAATCCATTTCCATTGCTCTCGCTTTTCTTCTGGCTCTTTGGATGGATCTGACTCGTGCTTGTTGAATACAGCCCCCATCCTTCCCAGCCCATAGTATAGCCACTGGTAGGTAATTGATAGAGCATGAACATCTGATAGCAAAGTCTTACTCCGTTTGGCCAATTCTTCAGGAGTTATCCTGCCCCAGACAAGTTTCATGAGGTCATACATGTAATCATACACATGATAGCATGACAAGCTGATGTACTCGTTAACCGGGAATAGCTTTGATTCAAGAAGGCCGCGTTCTTCAAGGATGGCACTGAAAACCTCAGATATATGCCTTAGTTGTTCATTGACTTCACTGTTTTCCACATTCTTCACTTCCCTACAAATGCGAATCAATCCCAAGCGGCATAGTCTGCCCGTTATGTAAGTATTAGGGTTTTCAATGGCTCTCAAATCTTTTCGAAAGTGGCTCTAACAACGCCTTTACAATACACACATTCAGCCTCAAGCGACCCAGTCCAGTCAAGATTATCTTGAGAGAGTGATGCTCCGCAAGTGGGGCACTTTTCAGAAACGCGTACGGTCCTAAATTGAGTAGATTCTGTCTCTCTAAGATATCTTTCTGGGATTGCGTAATCCGGAGCCATAATTTGAATTCCTCCCACTACAGGTGTTCGAGGTGCCTTCTTTGCGCAAATGATTCCCCCAACAAATAAGATCACCAATACCGGAATCACGATGAGCCAGATGCCTAATGATACAATAAATAGATTCAAGCCATCATATACTCCAACACTGTAGAAACCGCTTTGTCCCCCTATCTCCGTCACACGAATATGGACAAGTCTATCGGAATCGAGATTGAAGTTTACTGATACCCCCTGATTTCCAGCGCCCTGAGCCTCATTTAGAATGGTGGACATATCACTATCAAGAGAAACCTCGACTCTAAATTGCATGCCCCAAAATGCATCCGAGATGACAAGAACCGTCCAATCTCCAGTTTCTAAATCGACTGAATAGAAAGCATTTCCGTTTCCAAAAAGACTGACATTTTCTATCGAACTGTTTGGAGTCAATGTATTCTGTGCTGTTACTAATGTTGTCGGAACTATCAATGCCACTACAATTAGACCAAGTATTAGTCTGTAACCACGCATAATTACAGCTCCCTGTTCCGTAAAGCGTGGCACTTCTTAATTTGTGTTTTGACTCTTGTATGGACATCACCCTTAAATCGAGCATTATCTGACCTGTCGGAAGTCTACGGGGTAGCCTGACATGCATAAGATTGGTCAAGGACTCATTTCTCTCAAACTAAATGCAGAGGGGGAACTACGATACATTACTACTGTACAGGAAGTAATTGCACTCCTAAAAGAAGGCGTAGATGGAAAAATAGTGCTAGTTGATGATGCCGGAACCACTTTCTTAGCTCCCGTCCTTTCCAAACTGACCGGTGTGGTATGTCTATCTGGAGCACTTGGCTCTCATCTCGCAATTGTCACAAGAGAGTTTGAGATTCCTGCTTTGATGGGCATAGCCATTGACAATCCTTCTGAACTCAACGGCAAGAAAGCTATGATTAAACACGATGAAGGAACATCTGGCTCATTGTATGTCGCGAATGATTAGGCGGTAGTTACACGATGGAAAAAGGCGTCATTTCTCTGGGAGAAATAAATCCTCAAGATATCGAAAACCGTGGAGGCAAGGCTACCAATCTTGCACAGCTCCACCAATCCGGCTTCAATGTTCCACCAGGGGTTTCGATTTCGAGTAAGTACTATGTGAAGATGATTGAACAAATTCCTGAAGCTCGTGACATGCTAAAAAGGCTGGACACAACAAGTGACTTTGAGGATGTACTTGAGATTGCAGCGGCTTTGCAGATCTTAGTTAAATTATATCGAATGCCTTCTGATTTGAAGGGCGAAGTCGAATCCGAAATCAAGAAGCTGAAACATGGCCTTGGATTTGCAGTACGCTCATCCGCTTCGGTTGAGGATAGAGCAGACATCTCTTTTGCAGGGCAGGCTGAGAGTTCTCTTTGTGTGAACGGAATAGATGCTGTAATAGAAGCCACTAAACGTGTTTGGTTGTCTGCCCTTTCTCCAACTGTAGCAATATACTTGAAGACCAAAGGCATTCCCATGAGCTCAGTACGAATGGGCGTTGTTGTTCAAGAGATGATACCAGCTGAAATTGCAGGTGTGATGTTCACAGCCAATGTTGTGGAGAATAATCGTGCTCAAATGTTGATTGAGTCAACATGGGGGCTTGGAGAATCCCTAGTTTCTGGGAAAGTAGTACCTGATTCGTTCATTCTGGAGAAAAAATCGAAGAAAATAGTTAGTAAGGCACTTGGAACAAAGGAATCCATATTTCAGTATAGTAAAACGGAAACCGTCAAGGAAACAACACCGCTTCTGATGCGTGAACGTTTCACATTGTCTGATGTAAAATTAGCTGAAATCGCTCAAATTGGGATTGAAATTGAAGAACAAATGGGCTCGCCACAAGATATTGAGTGGTGTATGAGGGGAGAGGAGATAGTCATACTCCAATCCCGCCCAATTACTACACTACGTTGACCTGATGTATGCCAGTGAGTCGCCTGGGGTTACATGGATTGCTTTTTCGGGGCAAATTCCCGCACATTTCATGCAGCCTGTACATTTTGATAACCAAATCGCATCAACAATCCACTTTTCTGGATTATGAGGATCTGGGTGCTCCTCCAAAGTCGGATGCAGCAATAATACAGCGGGGTCACACACACGTAGACACTCTCTGCAGTCCCGAGGGTCTGTATTTCCAGCAAATCCGCATTTCGAGTGATCAATTTTGATTTTTGTTTTCTTTACCACTTGAAGCGCCTCCTCAATACTTACCTGCCTGTCCAGGTACTGACTCCCTAGGAACTAAATTCAATGCATCATGTTTGCAGGCATGTCTACAAACTCCACAACCAAAGCACTTGTCGAGGTCTACAATTACTCTGTCTATTGATGGCAAGTATCTTAGAGCATTAAACTGGCACATCGAAACACATGATTTGCAGCCCTGGCAATTGTCAATGTTGATATCAATCAGATACTCTCCTTTGTATACGGTTTCGAGATTGAAGTCATTTCTGAGTCGCAATCCGCCACACTCTGGAGTTTCACAGGAACAGATTGCATTAATGTATGGGACCGGTTGGAACCAGACCGACGCAACATATCCTTTCTCGTTCTGTTCTTGTAGTGCCTGAATTGCTTCTTCACGATCTAATTTGTATTTCACATCATCAGGTATGTACCGAGTATGCTTCTCAATAACTCCTGAGAGCTGCCCGAAGTTAATGCATACCGCATCCTTCACACCTCGTTGCATGTATCTGCATATGCAGTAATTTTTGATAATTGGCTCAGCAGCCAGATTGCCAAGAATATGTTGAGCATCCTCTAGGGGAAGCACTTGACCAAAATGTCCATCTGCCCGTATCGCCTTCCGTTTCGCACTCTCACTGTGAATCTGTCGTTCCACAGCCCAGCGAATTACCTTCCCTATGATTGGCATTTGCATCTTGTATCCAAGGCCTATTGAGTTAAAGCCGAGGATTTTTCTGATGAATAGCGTCTCCATCCCGCGTTTAGGTAGGAAATCTACCTAAATTCCGCGCCACTGTTCCTCAAGATACTCACGAGCATTATGCTCATCTGCTAAATCGTTGGAATACAGCCGAGCATTCTCGTACCACTTTCCGCCGTCACCATGTTTTAGGCAATACTTACACATTTACAAGCACGTCCTTGTCAAAGTTCTTTGGAAGGGCATGACAAAGTGACTATTAACCATTCCCTGAATGCTCGTTAAGTCTGGTTACACTCACCTTGCGTTCTGATTTGTAACTTGAACATATGGAAAGCAATATGACACAATGCTGTCTTGTAGTGCTATGACTTCTGATCCCATTGATGAGATGCTTGAACTCTGCCAAGCCCTCATTGACATGATAGGTGGTGTGGGGGCATGCCCGGACCTCTTTGTTATGCAAAAAACCTTCTCTGACACAGTGGATAGAGCAATGGACGCATACAAAAGGGGCGAGATAGTTTACTGCAAAGGTTCTTTCAAATCCCTCGGAGGTCACCTCACGTTTAGAAAAGACCGCTCCCGCATTGTTAACTAGTACGTGAAGACGATTGTACTTCTCACTGAATTCTTTGGAAAAGCGATGAATGTCTCCCATGCTTGAGAGGTCACAAATCATCAGGTCAACTGACTGGCTACATGCTTTTTCAATAATATATTCTTTTGCAGAATTCCCGCGTTCTTGGTCCCTAGCAAGCATTACAACATGTGCGCCTTGCTTCACCAATCCCAGAGCGGTTTCTCTTCCTATTCCAGAATTTGCACCCGTTACAATGCAAACTTTTCCATCCATTGACACACTCTTATTCTCCTTTGACAAACCTGATAGACTAATGCCTATTGTTGTGCAGAAGATATGCTCTCTTGTTGTTTTGACCGACTTGGAATCGCACCGGTGACAGAGAGAATTGCCAGTATGATTAGGAGCAGAACAAACCAAGAGCCATATGCTACAATCTCAAAGACTGGATATCCCAGAGCACCACCAATACCTGGGAAGATGTACATGTCAACAAGTATCCACACAACGAAAAGAACTGCAGATATGACAATTCCAAGAATTTGTCGTGATCTATTGGAATCTGAAGACATAGTCATGAACATCTACCCAATCTGCAAATGGCTATTATATGTTTTCCTAGGAACATTTTGTTAAATTGGCATGCAGCGACAAAAACTTGCGTAGAAAGCAGTCTATTAAGTACCAAAGGATATCCAAAACAAAATATGAGGAAACTAAGGTCTGGTGAAAAAGCAGGAATTGGGCTATTCTTCATTGCGATATTTCTTGTGTCAAGTAGAATAGCAATTAGCCCAATTGATGATCCGAATTTACAATCTGCACTCAATGATGGTCTGGAAAAGAATATGGGGCCCGCACAATCTGATGTGAGTATCCTATATCATGGATCATGATTATGGTGCAAATTATCACTTTATTCGACCAATTTTTGAGGGATGGGGCTGGACTGTTACAATTGCAGGTACTGCAGACACTCTGACACCCTGTACTTACCAAAGTTCAGTAACAACAGTTGATTCGGACATATTGATTTCAGATATTGATGACATCACAGAATATGACTGCATATCAATTATGCCTGGTAATTCTCATGTTTTTCTTCTCAATGATGCAACTACTCTAGATTTGATTCGTACGGCAGTGGAAGAGGATGTGGTTGTTGCAGCTTGGTGTCGTGCCGTCAGAGTATTGGCAAATGCAGATGTTATCGATGGACTAAATGTAACTGGTAATGCTGACTATACTGCAGAATACGAAGCAGCCGGAGCCACCTATTTGGGGGTAGTGCCTCCAGTCATTCAAGGAAACATCGTGACAGGTGTACGAAGTCGATTCTATCGCCAGGCTATGTGTGAAGCAATAGCCACTGCGGTTGGAGTATTCGAAGAAGATGCACCAGAAGTCTCTGATGTGGCTCTTGCTTCATCCACAGTTGAGCCGGGTAGTTGGACCACCCTCAGTGCAACAATTACTGATGCAACCGGTATAGAGTCTGCAACTGCAAAGATATACACAACCAATGCAAATGGTCAGCGCGACCTGTCTGTTTCCCCGATTGAAATTGATTTGACCGTCCAACAGGGTGATGCCTATGCTGCGAACATCACAATTCTTTCCGAAGGTCAGTATGCTATCGATCTCTTTGTAAGAGATACTTTTCAGAACTCAGTTACTATCACTAATGCAGCAAATCTAACAGTTGCTTTGAGTCTGTTCACAATGGATTCGGTAGTTATCATTTTGGGAGGGGCTGCTATAGGAGCAGTATTGCTCATAGTCGTGGTAATCAAGATGCGCAAACCTTAGGCCTAACACCAGACCTCTAAGTCCCTCGATTCATCAATCGAGGGATTTCCCCTCTTGTTTTTCTTCTTGCAGCTAGTAACAATATGTGACCTTATTCTGTGACCCTCAATAGTGGCTTTGGTATATATACTAAAACTGAGGACATATACTTGTGAAACATTATGGCTCTAGCAACTAACTACCGAACCCGAACCGAGAAGAAGAACACCAAGCGCATCACCACTGATGCTCTTACCTATGCTTTCAGAACTGTTGTGAGGTAATAATCATGGCACTCGCTAAGACTAACACACCCAAGGCTCGAAAGAATCAGCTTTCAACCAAGGCAATCACTCAGGTCTATTTCAGGAGGTAATTGCCCTTGAAAAGTGATTCTCGCGATTTCTCAACAGAATCCTCAGTTCATGTGTCTGAATCCCGCAAGGATTCCACAATTACATTGGAAGAAGTACTGGCGCTTGAAGCGACCTAAGTGCTTCTTCACATTCTTAGAACCTGCGTCTTACAATTGTAAGTGGACAGTAAGAAACTTCTGTGTTCCACCTTTCTCACGACAGCTGTCACCAGCATCTGAAAGACTATTGTCTTTCAAAGTGACGTGAGCTTTGCCCTTCTTCATCGGAACATCATTCCTCGGATGGGACCTGGCTTCTGTCCGCTGCAACACTCCAGATTCACCAGTAGTTCCGGATGCAGACGGTGTCTCCACAGTATTTACCATGGCAGGATCTTCACTGCTCGCAATAGATTCTACAAGAGTCATCTGGTCATAGCAGTCGGCCACGGACCTCCCTTTCGAAGCTGGTGACTTCTGGGGAGATGAGGACATCCCTTTAGAAGAAGATTTCTTCCTTCGGGCTTTCAGTATAGCTCTATCCTTAGAATTGAGCCACATCCCTAGTCCTTTCATACTATTACATTGCTGACACATCCTTTTGAACTCATACGAACACAATGCGGGTTTCTGGAAAGTAATTACATCCACATTCTTATTCTATCTCCTTTTCTAACCAATTAAAAATGATATTCGGAAATAGTGGTGCCGAGGACGAGATTTGAACTCGCGAACCCCTACAGGAGTGGATATCCCATTGGGCGTCATGCCTTAGATCTTGAGTCCACCGTCTTTGGCCTCTTGACTACCTCGGCTTACCTTCTCAGAAATCGTATCAGTATATAGTCATTTTGGATTGCTGGCTTTCTTACGTTGTTGAGGAAAAGAGCGTAGATAACTAGTCCATGAAAAAACTCTCGTTTGAATTCTTTGCAAGTACTCTGAGGTAGATTGTTTCCAAATATTTTACATATGCTATATCATCTCTCAAATCGAAGTTTCAAATTTGCAAAACAACCGTTTTGCTTAAATAGAATCATCCAACCTCTATCAGTGTCTTCCTTCTTTTTGAATGAAGATTAGTGGCTAAGAAATGAGTTTCATAGAGTGAAAAAGGAAGAGTATATACTAGTTGTATTACTAGCTGGAATGCTTCTATTGCCAATCTCCGGGGTTAATCTATACCACAGATCCACAACGGAAACAATATGGCTAGTCAACACTGACAATGGAGATACAAATACAGTATTGGCGGTTGAAACATTCATTAAGCAAATTGAGAATAGTGAAATACAAGTTGCTAAAACATCATTAGAATGTGTATTTTCGAATTATGTATCAGGCGACTCATTAGTTATTGTTGGTCATGGGCAACAATCAGGACTTCTAATGCAAGACATTTTGGTATCGTGGCCAGATCTCTACAGGCGGATAGCAGAATGCGAGCTTGGAAGAACTGTCGTCTTGGCATGCAATTCCCCGTCCGATGAAGCAAATGCAATCTTTGGATTTAGTGGGAGAATCGATGCTGAATCTGGTGCCATATTGGCATCTCTGATTTTACTGAGTGTTCTCGATAAGGAAGCAGTAGCCGATTTGCCATTTTCTAGAGTGGCCGAGTGCCAAAAAGCTATGCTCCATCCACTTGGTCGAGTGCTATACTTGGTTCATGGATACTGGGGAAAAGTCAGTGATATGGAAAGCTTACGTTCATATCTACAAACAGATCTTGGCTCATCGTTTTCGGCAATAAACCAGTTCTCGTACTTCACTGCATATGGAGTGGACAGGAATGATATGAATGCTGTAAACAATCTGCATTACACCTCGTCAGTCACAGACTATGCAGAGCATCTGTACGACGTTCTAATCCAGCACTCCTCCGGTACCCAGATCAATTTTGTTGGACATAGTTTGGGGGGCATAATTATTCGCACAATGCTCATGAACCATCGGACCGACTTGGAGAATGCAGGAATAGACATTGGTTGTGTTGTTACTATGGGCACTCCAAATCATGGCACACTTCTTGCTAATCCGCTTAATCCCATCGCCATCATCTCAACTATATTGCCGTTATTTGCAGATGAAGCACAGTATTGGCCGAGTCCAGTATTCTATTCTGTTAATCCCCTTTCGCCGCTTATGCTCTCTTTGAATTATGATCCTAGTTCATATTCAGATGGTATTAGATGGTATACCGGAGCTGG
The DNA here is from genome assembly GCA_029210805.1 of Candidatus Thorarchaeota archaeon. Lineage (GTDB taxonomy): Archaea > Asgardarchaeota > Thorarchaeia > Thorarchaeales > Thorarchaeaceae > MP5-2226. The sequence continues at coordinate 23,270 of JARGGA010000001.1, read as the reverse complement.
AATCGATCCGGTGTTGGGACTACCAGCTTTACTTATACATGGAGAATATAGCGATCCTCTTGTTGGTGAGAGTAGAGCATATCTTTCATTTGCTGAAACAAGACAATTTTATGATGTAGATCATAGCAGACTGGTTGTTGATGAAACAAACAAAGAAACGTATGATGACATTACAGATTGGGTGCGTGGTCCTGATAGTGATGGTGACGGATTAGATAATGATGCAGAAATCTACGTGTATGGAACAGATCCGAACGATTGGGATTCTGATAATGACGGTTTGTCAGATGGCAACGAGGTTCTTTATCATGGAACAAGCCCAACAGCATGGAGTACTGATGGCGATATACTCAGTGACGGGAATGAGATTTCGTGGGGGTATGATCCACTTAGTTCTACTGACCCTATTCCAGCATCAAGTCTGATATACAGTTCATGGCAGTATAATGGCGTAACTGGCTATGTGCGGGCGAATCATTACTCCGCAATGGATTATGTCAAAGTGTCTGTCAGGTACAAAACAAGTGCGGGCTATTGGACCGGATATATGAATGCAGGAACTGACTATACACCATATACAAGTGGCGATTACTATGTTTCCTGGTCGCTTCTTCAGGGTTATGTGCAAATGCAAGTGATGGTTCAGGCATATGATTCACAGGACCACTACCTAGGAAGTGACACAATATACGTCACTCTGCCTGGCGGCGGCGGTGGAGGAGGAGGTCCAGTACCGGAATAGAAACTAGAAAAGTGTGTAGGATAATCAAAGGTGACGAAGTATGAGTCTGGTCGTATCAAACAAAGTTATGAAAAAACATGGATGTGCAACAGCTATTGTCTTAGTCACCATGATTATCCTCTTAATCCCTATCGCATCTGCAAATGGTGTCACCAATCAAGAAACAAGTAATTACGTTTGGACTGTGGTAGATTCAGGATACGAAGAAGCAGTCTTCAGGTCCATTAATTTTGTCAATGCCACTCATGGCTGGGTTGCTGGAAGAGCTACCCCAAATAGCTGGAATGGAATTATCCTTTCCACCACTGATGGAGGAGTGACCTGGGACCTGCAACTCCAGGATGAATCACAGGAGTTTGGCCAGATGAGTATCGTGGACGATGAAACAGTCTGGGTGACAGCACTTGGTGGTTTATTCTTCACCAATAACAGTGGAAGCTCATGGTCCTATGTTGATTTTCTAGGATTCGGAAATATGTTCAGTCAAGTAGGTTTCTTCAACGGGTCGATTGGATGGGCCGCAACAGGCAAAACTCTGTTCAAAACAATAGATGGTGGTCGAAACTGGACTGAGTGTGAAAGCTGGTCATTTGACGATACAATCAGACGACTATTCATTCATTCTGAATCATTGATAGATGGGATTGGATTTGATGGAATTTACCACAGTATCAATGGTGGTGAAACATGGGAAATGGTATTCAACAAAGGAGGATGGTCTTTGAGTTTTTCAACGTCTAACAGAGGCTTCGCTGTAGATGACAACATGCTTGCTGAAACAAGCGATGGAACTACATGGAACGAAACCCCCATTCCCATGAACTCGCCAATACCTGGATTCCGGGCACAGTATCTTTCAGATGTTTTGTTTATTGATGCATCCAATGGATGGATTGTGGGAGATTCAGTACCCGTAATGCATACTCCAGATGGAGGAGTGACTTGGTACTCTCAATCAGTTAGTACCAGTGCATCACGGATGATGTCTGTGGATTTTATCAATGAAACCCATGGATGGACTGCAGGTTTTGGAGGGCAAATTTTGCGGACCACAAATGGAAATATATCAGGGGCTATGCTTTCGCAGGGATTTACTGGTCCATTGTTTATTTCAATTGCATCACTAATTGGTGTAGTAGTGATAGCCATCACAGGGGTGATGCTGTATCGACGAAAGACCATACATAAAAAAGAGATAAATAACCAAGGACTGGAGCCTTCCTAAGCCACTTGGCTACCTCGGCACGATTGTGTAGTTTGTTTGAGATTCTGAAATGAATATAGCCGTTTTGGCTCAATCTCGAATATCTTAAGTGCCAGCAGTATAATCCTCTAGTGGTCTTATCTCTGGAGGCTTGTTGATATGCCTGAGTTAGCAGTTAATGATGTTCGATTGCATTACCGAATTGTTGGTGAAGGACCTCCGTTACTACTCATTCATGGTCTAGGTAGTGACCTCAGAGGCTGGGAATTTCAAGAGGGAACTCTCTCCAAGCACTTCCAACTCATTTTAGTTGATCAGCGAGGACATGGTCGTTCAAGTGGTCCCGGTATGGATGCCGTACTAGTCCCGATATTTGCACAAGATATGATTGCTCTGCTAGATCATCTTGGCATTTCAAAGGTTCATGTTGCAGGACAATCGATGGGGGGTCTCATTGCACAACAGCTTGCCTTGGATTATCCTGAGAGAGTAGACCGGCTCGTTCTGATTAGTACCGGGTTCAAAATCACGGAAGAAACCGTTGATGAGGTATTCAGCTGGAGAGAAGCACAAGTTGAAGGTGGGGATGAGGCTTACTTTCGTACTGCAACAAATTCGTGCTATCCAGAGGAATTCATTGAGAACAACAAAGAACTCATGGATTACCTATTCAATAAAGAGAATCTTCTCAACCCTGATGGTGTTATGGCCGCAGGGCTTGGGCTTGCGATGTTTGATGCTACAGAACGTCTGAAAGAAATGAAATTTCCAACACTCATTGTACACGGGGATTTGGACAAGGTGTTCAATATATCTCTAGCAAAGACTGCTGCAGAGCTAATTCCTAATTCAGAGCTTGCAGTGTATCCAGGATGCGGACATTCGTCAGCAGTTCAAATAAAGGATGAACTGAACGCAAAGATGATTGAATTCTTGAAAGAAACCTAATCTAATTTAGAGCATTGGTTTGATCTTGGCATAGAACTCTGCAAGGATCTTGGATTTCTCATCCTCAATTTCCAAAATAAAGAGACGAATCTGTTGGCCTGCTTTGATTTCTTTGATTAGCCCCATGTCAACAAGAGGCTGCATGACACGGTGGATTGTCGAATGTGCTAGTCCTGTTTCATTTGCAATTCTACTTAAGTTGAGGTATTCTTTGGGTCGGTCTAGGAAGTGTTGTACAACTCGGGTCTGTGCACGTGATGCAAAGATTTTCTCTAGCAGTTTTTCCATTCTTCAGATGCCTCCATCTACCCTCAATTACTATGTGTGACTGTGGTTCCTACTTTTTCGCCTTTAACAAGCCGATGTAGGTTTTTCGAGTCTTTTCCGTCGAAGATGATTGTCTTGATTTTTGACCTTTCCACTACGCGTAGAGCAACCGGATCGAAAAGCTTGTACTCACCAGCTCGGGTTCCCCCACCTGAGAGAATTTTCTTCAATTCGGATATCTCGACACTGTCAAGTTTCTTTGCCCCTGCTTCGCTAGGGTCTCTATCATAGACTCCATCCACATTAGTTGCATTGAGCAAGAGGTCTGCACGAGTTGTTTCGGCAGCAAGTGCCGCAACAGCATTTGTTGATTGTCCTGGAGTAAGCCCTCCCATCAACACAACTCTTCCCGTACAGGTGGCAACCTCAAGTTCGTCCAACGTTTCTGCAATTTTTGGATATGCAGTGTCCCCAAGAGCAGCACAGAGTAACTCGGCATTATGGCGTGCGAGTTTAATGCCAAGCCAATCACATTGTGCTTCATTGGCTCCTAGCGCCCTTGCAGCAGAAATGAAGCTTCTTGCAGGTCTTCCTCCTCCTACAACAACTACGAAATTGTTGCCTTTCTCAACAAGCGCATTTATCGCTGCAGCGTAATCTCTTACTCTGTCAGTGATAACCTCGCCCGCCTCGTTGTATAGGAGTGACCCTCCGAGCTTTAGTACTGCCCGCATGACGCGTACCCACTTGGGTGTGTTTGAGAATATCACCCGAATGAGATTAATAACGCTTTCTTGAATAGACCAACCGTTCGATTTTTCGACATCTATCTTGCAAGCATATCCATCTCTGTCCAGTCCGAAACTTCATTCAATCGATTCAAGTCAGTTTCTGGAATGTTGATTTCAAGTGCCTCAATATTCTCATTGAGTTGTTCAACACTATTTACTCCAATAATGGGTGCTGTGATAGTTTCCCTTGTGAGGACCCATGCTAGAGCTAGTTGCGGAATGCTGACGCCATTGGCTTGCGCAACTTCGTTCAAGGTTTCAACAATTCGGAAGTTCCTCTCTTTGAAATATCGTGTCTTTGTGGTTTCAGCTCGTTTTGAATCAGGCATCTTCTCTTCAGAGTATTTTCCGGTCAAGAAACCTCCTCCTAGTGGACTATAGCTTGTGACCCCGAAACCATACTTTTCTACGACAGGTTGCAAAAGTTTCTCATAATCCCTGCGTCTTGCAAGACTGTATGGTGGCTGTATTGCATCGTATCTGACCAGTCCATTCCTATCACTGACCCATAGTGATTCCATTAGCTCTGCTGCAGTGTGATTGGATGCTCCTATATAATGGACCGCTCCATCGTCAACCAATTTCGTATATGCCCTAAGCGTTTCTTCCTGCGGCGTGTCATAATCCGGCCAATGATTCCAATACAGGTCAATATACTCGGTATTTAATCGAACAAGGCTTCTCTTTGCTCCTTCAAGTATATGCTTTCGAGAGAGACCTACATCATTAGGCTTGTCACTCATATTCCCTCTTACCTTTGTTGCAAGAACTATGTCATCCCGTACGCCCCTGTCCTTCAACCATTTACCGATAATTTCCTCAGATTTTCCTGGATATGATCCGTCCCCCCATTTACTATAGATATCAGCGGTATCAATTGTTGTTATGCCTGCTTCAATAGCTGCATCCAGAATCTTCATGCTGTTTTCTTCATTCACAAGCCAACCAAAGTTCATACTCCCAAGTATGTATCTTGATACTTTCAGTCCCGATTTTCCGAGTTTTCGAGCAGACATAGTAAACAATCGTTAATACTATGAATTAAGTGTTTTCATTCTTGCGGTTTGCGGCACTCCATGGCCCAAGGGAACGGGCATGTGTGCAAACAAGGAGTGCGGTGTGAAGGTGCGAATCGAACCCAAGTCCCTCAACTGGTGGATGTTCTACCCGAAGGAGAATGGGTGGGGATATCTGGCACCGGAAATCGAGGATGATTACTACGATTAGGACTATTCATCAACAACGATTGAGAAATAGGGCGCTCGGACGAGTAATTTATCAGATTAACGGTAACGAATTCCAGAGAAATACGAACCTCTCGTTTGACCCGAACCTATCTTTCACATCATCATTCGGCTTTATTTCATTTTCGTGCCCTGCAAACGTAGGAGGTTATTACTGCAAAACCAAGGAAAAGCTTGAAATCTACAAGTTTACCTGATTTTCAATAAGGTCTTGCTCTTACAGTGATGAGTTAGGGTGAAAAGCATGCCAACAAAAAGAAAAATCATTGTTCCTGTGTTAGTATTCGCAATCCTTCTGGCAATCGTGCCATTTCCAGTAAATGCTGCTGTGGTTGGAAATACTTACACTTTCTCAGCAACATGGAATGATTACGAATATTCCGTAGACAATCAGGTGATCCGTCAATCGACTGAATCCGGAACTTTCTCTATTTTAGTCTACAACGTCACTCCAAGTCGATATTATGAATATACGTTTGACGGGATGAATTATCACCCTCATGTTGGTCCGTTTGTTGATCAACAGAATGATTCTGTTCATTTTGAGGACTATACAGTTGCATTTGATTTGGATACTACCGATGATGATGAAGATGATGTAGCAGAAGCCTATAACATCGATGTCTATCCTGCATACTCGGAACATACTCCCGGACACATGTTCTTTGTGAACCCAACTTGGACAACACATGCAAGTGATTGGAATGAAGGTGTGACTGATGCCAATGCAAACCCAACAGTCAGCAATCCAATTACATCATCGCGAAGTGATGATGTAGGTTCGTTCTCCTTCTCCATTGTTGTCAATGTAGAACAGGACAATGAACACTACGGGAATCTGACAGGTACGTGTACAATTGCATTCAGTGCATCATATGATGACGATGGAGTTCTTTCAACATGGGAACTCACTCAGACAATTGCTATGCAAAATGAGGACCATGTTACCAATGAAATCACCGCTGAGAGATATACAAGAGGCGCAGGTATTGCCCTGAACAACGACATTGTATCAACCGCGGTTCTGGGTAGCGGTATCTTGGTCGTTGGTGTTGTTATCGGTGTATTGATTGCTAAGAGATACTGGGGATAAATCAACAAATATCAAATCTACGGGCGAGTCAAATGTGACTCGCTCATCACTTCTTTTCATGGCTAATCTTACTTGTCCATAAGCCTTTTAGGAAAGGTGAATTGTTCGCCTTAGAGAGCAGACACTTGTCCGCACCTTGGTGACATCAAGGAGAAGGAAAATTTTGGCTAAGTCATTCAAACCCACAATCGAGTCCAAGAGATGGAAACCACTAGCTGAAGAAGAACTTCTTGAGCAATGGAAGAAGAAATGGGTCTATACGTTTAACCCCAACTCTGGAAAAGAGATCTATTCAGTTGATACTCCACCTCCCTACCTATCAGGTTACGCACATTTGGGTCAGCTTATTCACTACACCCAGATTGACATGATAGCAAGATACAGAATGATGCAAGGAAGAGAAGTAAACTTCCCAATGGGCATTGACAGAAATGGCCTTCCGGTAGAGCTCCGAGTTGAGAAAGAATTCGGACTGGATATGCATACTACACCCCGTGATGTGTTTGTAGACAAATGCAAGGAAACACTTGATGGGTACCAGGAAGTGATGATGAAGTGGTTCCAGCGACTTGGGATTGGTTTCAATACCTATGAAAGTGAAGGAAGTTACCAGACTGACAGTCCAAGATACAGGGCGGTAACGCAAGCCACCTTTATCGAACTCTGGAACAAAGGTCTGGTATACAGTGATTACCGTCCCAATAATTGGTGCTTTGAATGCGGGACTACAATTGCGGATGCTGAGGTAGAATACTCAGAGCGATCAGCTACCTTGAATTTTCTACATTTTCAGGTAGAGGGGATGGATCCAATCAAGATTGCAACATCACGACCAGAACTGCTCTGTGCTTGTGGAGCCATATTCATTCATCCTGATGATGAACGTTACAAAGGATATGGTGGAAAGAAAGCCAAAGTACCTCTATTTGGTCTTGAGGTTCCTATAATAGAGAGCAACACTGCTCAGATGGAGTTTGGGACCGGTGCACTCATGGTCTGTAGCTATGGTGATATGGGCGACGTGATGGCATTCCGCGATCATGCCCTTTCTCCAATTCAAGCAATATCTCCTGATGGAACGATGACCGAGGCTGCAGGCAAATATGTTGGCATGAAGATAGCAGAGGCTAAGAAAGCCATTACAAAAGAGCTTGAAGAACAAGGTCATCTCTACAATAAAGAAGATTCCATACAGCGTGTACCTCTCTGTTGGAGGAGTAAAACTCCCATTGAGTTTTTAGCTATGGATGAGTACTATCTCAAACAGGTAGATTTTCTTGATGAACTTATGAAGATAGCAAAGGAAACTGTCTTCTTCCCTGACCACAACAGACAGATTCTCATTGATTGGATCAATCGAGTAACAGTAGACTGGCCAATCAGTAGGCGTCGTTATTATGGAACCGAACTTCCTCTATGGTACTGCAACTCCTGCAACAAACCTGTAGTACCTGATACAAAGGAGCTAAGATACTATCAGCCCTGGAGAGAAGATCCACCATTCACAAAGTGCCCAGAATGTGGCGCCGAGGAGGGCTTCAAAGGAGAAGAGCGTACCTTTGATACATGGATGGATTCATCGATCAGTGGACTTCAGATTATCGGGTTCATGCGTGATGAGAAACTCTTCAAGAAGGCTTTTGGAACAGTAATGAGACCACAGGGGAAGGATATTGTACGTACATGGCTTTACTACTCGCTTCTTAGGACTTTTCAATTGACGAAACAACCTGCATTCGTTGAGATTTGGGTTTCAGGGATGGTAATGGATGAGAACGGTGCTAAGATGAGCAAATCCTTGGGAAACTCACCAGACCCTGGTCCAATATTGAACAAGTATGGTGCTGATGCTTTACGTTTCTTTGGTGCACTTGAGGCTGGACTTGGCAGTGATATTCGTTTCTCTGAAGACCGTCTCCAGGGAGTATCCAAGTACATGACAAAGATATGGAATGTAGCACGGTTCATCTCTATGTTTCCATATCCAAAAGACTTCGATCTGAAGAAATTGACCAAAGTCGACAAATGGGTATTGGCAGAGTTGAACCAACTCATTGAACGGATTGTATCCGCGTGTGATACACTTGATTTCCATAAACCTGCCGTAGAAATTCGCAGTTTTACCTGGAATATCTTCGCAGATCATGTTCTGGAAATGTTCAAAGGACGTGCTTTCAATTCAGAGGGTACTTTCAATGATACCGAGCAAGAATCAGCTTGGTATATCCTGCATACGGCTCTGGAAACATTGCTACGTACAATGGCTCCAATAACACCCTTTGTGACAGACAGCATCCACAGGCAGCTCTACAATCCCGAGGGTATTCATACGGAACCTTATCCTTCAACCAACAAGAGTTGGACATCAACGTTGGTAGAACACACAGATCTTTTACTACGAACAAATAGTGGTTTCTGGAAGTTCAAGCGTGAGAATGATCTTTCTCTTCGTACTGGTCTACCTGAAGCATATGTGTCAGTGGACCTGAAGCCATGGGCCAAGGATCTTGAAGCAATGCATGGTATTGAGAAGCTTCACTTTGGTGTGCCTAAAGGTGAGAATATGATTGAAGTAACTCTTCCCGAATCAGAAGAGGTAATTCATGTTCGTGCCCCAGAACCTGAGTCCAAGGAGTAGCTTTACTCCTTGGTTTCTTTCTTTTTCAGCTAGACTACCAAAACTTCGTTCTCATGTTCGGTAGTGCATTTCATGCTATTGGAAACAAGGCAATACTTACCCGCCAAGTCAAGAGCTCTCTCTGCCTTTTTCTTCAGTTCTTCTGACTCAACTGCAACTGTTCCCTTGATATGCATCTTTGTAAATTGAAAACCTTTCTCAACCCTTTCTAGCGTACCCTTGGCCACACAGGAGAAAGACTTGTACTCGAATCTGAGTTTGTGTGTAAACGTCACAAATGTGGTCATGAAACAAGAGGCTGCCGCGGCAACAAACAGATCTTCGGGCGATATTACCCCCTCTGGGCCGCTGAATTCTGGCGGCGTTGCCACTTCAATGAGAGGTTTTCCTTCGACTAGCATATTCCCGACACGATCATGTGTCCAGTCTACTCTAACAAAGTATTCGTGTGATTCATCACTCATATTGAGCACCAAAACTATCTGGGCTCATGCATAGGAAAAGGGTTTGGGTTTATGACTCAACAATAATTTCATTCTCATGATGAGTTGGGCACTTCATGCTGTTTGAAACAAAGCAGTATTTTGCTCCAAGTTCCAGTGCCCTCTCGAATTTCTTTCTCAAATCCTCAGACTCAATCACAAGCTTGGCCTTTGAATTGATTTGAGTAACTTCGAAGCTTCTGTCCACTTGTTCAAGCATTCCTACAGAATCAACTTCGAATGACTTGAATTCGATATGCATTTTTTTGGCGAAATAGACAAATGAATTCATGAAGCATACTGTTCCTGCCGCCACAAAGAGTTCCTCCGGAGTGTAATTTTGCAGCACTCCATCTGAGTCAGGTGGAATTCCTGTCAAAATCTCAATTCGTCCTTCTGCCTGTACCTTTCCTGACTTTTCTCCGGTCCAGGTTACTTTGACACGATATTCTTTCTGCGGCTCGGCCATCTATTTTCTCTCCCGTCATCATTCCTTTATCGCTTTGAATACCATAAAAAATGGTATACGTCGTTCACGTATGAAAAAGTCGTTCTCTGGAGGGGGGAGTGGCTCCTCGATTGCACGTATGACAAAGCCTGCGGATGTCAGAGTACTCACATATGTTGAGATTTTACGATGAAAGAATGTAATTGGCTGGGGAAATTTCTCCCCATCTCTGGTTTTCCAATATCTTTCGAATTCTTTCTCGTCGAGGTAGTTATCCACCTTGAAATAGAGTCCCCTTCTTCTATTCGTTACTGGATTCTTTTCGCCCATCTCCCAAGTTCCTGGTCCGTAGAAATTGAATGCAGGATGAACGATGGAGCATACCAATGTACCACTTGATTTGAGAATCCTGTAGAACTCAGTAATTGCATCATTAAGACAGGAAACATTGAGAAGAACAAGATTGCATAACACTGAATCAAAGGTAGCATCTGGAATGCTATCCAAGTTACAAATATTCCCCACCACGTATTCGATATTCTCCTCTTCTGCAGTCTTGCTTTGTGCCAGCTCAATTAGTGAATTGGAAAAATCCAATCCCATGACTCTGGCTCCCAAACGAGCGTAGTGTCGAGATAGATAGCCCTCTCCACATCCCGCATCGAGCAGATACTTCCCTTTTACATCTCCTAGGAGTTTCTGAACGCATGGATTCAATATCTCTCTGTTGTGTGGTGTTCCTTGATCCGCAATGAGGTCTGCAAATGCTTCTGCATTATCTTCCCACTGAACCCATACTGAATCGCGCATATTGTTAGATATACATAACCTCCTCTAAATAACCTATTTCTCATAATTTGATGAGTGAACATCAACAAGAAACTTCTGTGTTCCGCTTGAATACTACAAGGTCCGCCTTCCCTTTACCATATTGTGTTGCAAGAGGCAGTTCGGAACACACTAACCACTCGGGATCATCAGTCAGTTCATCACCTTGAAAAATAGCAGTTCTTAATCGACCGGGTACTGCTAGTTTCCGCTTTATCCGGTCATGTATTTGTGAACCTCTTATTCGACCGATTCTTTCCATATGCTGATGCAGGTGAGTGGCATCATCATCAGTGAAATGACCTTCCTCCAAGCATCTCTTGATCCCCTTTTCATCCAACTCAATTATTCGCTTCCCAGAGTTTCGAATAATGGTTTTGAAGAACTGCTTGGCTTCAGGTATTGTCATTGGTCGCCCTTGTCTACCTGTTACCGTAGGTTCGATACCGTTTCTCTGGATGAAGAGCGCCTTGCTCAAGTCCCTTAGCTCTTTCAGAATCGTGCGTGCTTTCTTCTCAAATCCTGGAAGCCCACACTCTCGCTCGCAGAACATATAGTCAATATGTGGCTTCATACGTAGAAGAAAGAGTGTGAAGAATCGTCTTCGCTCTTTCAGCGGCACTTGATTGGTTGTCAAATAGAGGTTGAGAAGTCGTTCATGATCGCGAATGACATCCTGAAAGTCCATTGAAACTTGGTAAATATGAGTGGCACGAACAATTCCGGTGTTTCTCCCCTGATAGCCCATGAGTGGAATCTTTCTATCATCGCTGCCCTTCTTGTGACCAAAAGACTCAGGGTCTTGAAAGGGATACCACGGACAGAACCTCTCTCGAATAATTGCACCAAGGGCATTGTATCCCTGATTAAGGGTGCCAATGGTGTCCCGATGATCAGAGATACGTTTTGGTTCTTCGATGCCGTGAATGTATCCGATGTTTGAGAGTAAGGCTAAGAAGAGGTCGTGTATTGCATGCTCAGTCTTGATGAGGGGTGTGATATCAGGTTTGCCTTTCTGTTTAGATTTTTTGACATCATCCTTTGCTTTCTCCAAGATTGTTTTCGCTTCTCCGTAGAGATGCTTTGAATCACTGTATGCTATTTCTCTCGTTAGTGTTCTCATCATTTCGACTGTTGACGAGAGCTGTCTGTACACTCTTAGAAGAACATAGTCAGGATTTCTTGGATAATAATCAAGAACATCACTATCGTTCAAACGAAGTTTTTCTATAGGTAACTCCACCTCATATCCCCATCTGCATAGATAGTAGGGCGTTACCTACCACATTATAAAAAATGTACTACTTTCAACATCATCGATGAAACGTTCTGATTTGCTGCATCGATACGGGAATTACTTTGTGGTGTTCCTCCTCTAAAACCTTAGTTAAAGAAAGAGGAGATAGTGGGAATCAGAACCTGTCCCAAGCTTTGTGAACGCGTTCGCCAGTTTCTTTAATCACCGGTTGCATGAGATCTTCTGGAGCAAGACCTAGCTCGACTCCCATTTTCATAATCGAACTATGTTTCACTATGACTTTGTCGCCTTCTTCAAATACTACGAAACTGCAAGGCATGACCATTGCCATGTTTGTTGAAGCATCCATAGCTTTCTTTGCCAAGGTGGCTGAACATGCAAGTATGAAGGTCGTACGTGGGTAGTCGATATCCAACTTCTTCTTGAACATATCATGCATACCTTTTGTGAGAAGAACGGTGAAACCCTCCTCTTCAACGATTTCTTCGACTCGCTTGACTGCATCCTCGAAACTCATATTCATCTCTTTTTGTAGAATGTCGACCATGGTTCAAACAAAGAAACAATCGTTAAAATGCCTTAGCATCTGGCATAGTTCTGTTACTGTTCTTTTATCAGATCCGAACATCTTACCGACATCATTATTTCATCAGAATAAGTGCCACCGTGTCTAAGGCCATTCTTAAGGATGCCATATCTTACAAATCCTATCCTCTCATATGCGGCAATTGCGATAGCATTCGTAGATTCTGCACTAATTTGTACAATCTCAACTTCATACTTCTTGAAGTGCTTGGCAATTTCAGTCATCATAAGCCGAGCAATTCCTTGTCCATGAAAATCATCCTTTACAACAACTTGAACCATCTCTATCCTATGCCTCTCGCCAAACCAACGTTTTCTTACTCCAGTGCAAACTCCGACTACCTCTGAATTGAAAATGACACAAACACTGTATACTTCCTCAGGGCCTGAAGCAAGTAAATCAGCTCGTTGTTGAATGATTGTTTCAACACTTACTCCTTGGAAGAGATTTCCTGCCAAAGAATCAGCAAATGAATCATCGTATGGTTTAATCTCTACAGTCGTCCCATTCCGAAGAACACACTTTGTCATGTTGTCACTACCCGGGATTAGAAATACATGTGGGTCAGCAGCTTCTAGTCTTATTAAAATACCAACATATGGGAGAGGTGATAAGGTTCGCTGTGAATGTCATACTGGAACTAATTTCCACTTCGTTTTCAAAACCTAGTATACGTTCCTCATGTGGATGTGATTGAATTTGATACAATGCCGAAGATGCAAAAAGAAGATTCGAGGGGAAATATTTCAGGTAGGTAATCCTCCGCGACCTCATTGCAAGGATTGTTCAACGAAAGTTTCTCAGTAGGGTTCCATAGCGGATTTTGAAATCCTGTGTATTTTTGTAATCGAACAACGAGTGCAATAATGGCTTTTCTCATAGGAAAAAGGAATAGAAGTTGGTGGACCGGGCGAGGAAGCATATGGTATACCAACAATAACATTCTTCACCTTTCCTCCCTCTCTATTGTAATGGCTCTGGGGGGATTTCCAATGACACCTTTAAGCTCTAACCATTCGAAAATACATAGAATGTCGTTGGTTGTAGTATTGGTTCTACTGAGTCTACCTCTTTCCAGCTATGCTGTTGATAACCTAGAGAGTCCACCTCACACACCTGCTGATGGATCCGTTGTCTGGATTGCACCATACTCCAACTATACGGGAGGGTGGTTTTGTAGAGAGAGTGATGTCTTCTTTGGAAATGTTATGGTGGTTGATTCCAACTATACCTATGGAAATACTGTGGTGGTTGATTCTAATGATACATTTGACTTCTTCATTTGTGATTCAGAGAACTACGAATTATGGTCCAATGGTGAAGATGCAGCATTTTTGATAGATATTGAGGATATCACCAGCTACGCTTGGGCATTGGATGTGCCATTTAATTCGACGTGGTACCGTATCTATGTAAATGATGGTCCCCATGAAATTAGAGTATCAAGTTCTTACGCAAGTACCACAAAAGTGAAACTTGTGATGATTCCCACCATTTACATCTTTGAAATTATCGCTTGTTGTGCAATACTGAGAAGCTTCCTGAATAGTGTGCTTCGTAAGAGGGATACACAATCTGATTATGATTCAAAAAAACCTCTATTCACTTTGGAAATTCTGGATAGAATTGGATTTGGTGCTCTGCTAACTCAGAGCTTGATAATGCTAACCATGAGCATTATAACGATTCAATATCTCTCTCCCATCGATAACGTTACTTCAGTAATGGGCATGGTTGCTGTTGTCCTGATCATCATTCCGATGGCATTAATTCCTTTAGCATGTGCGGTTTCGATTTATTTCGATAGAAACTTCCATTATTTACTATTACCACTTTGGATTCCTCTTGGTTTGGTTTTTGGAAACCTCTATACTAGCTTTTGGCTAACAGCTCGAAACAACGATAGTCTCATTCTTGGACTTACTTTCTTAGTTCCAATTTGGATGACTCTTGCGTATGTTACCATCCGGTATGAGAAGAAGAAAAGTATCGTATCCATTGAGCTTCAATGAATAACTGATGCGATTCCCATCAAAAAAGAATGGTGGACCGGGCGAGATTTGAACTCGCGCCCTTCTGAATGCGAATCAGACGATCTACCAGACTGATCTACCGGCCCATGATTTTCTCTAGGGTCCGTAGACTTCTTAAAACCTTGTCTGAATAGAAGCAGAATCTGGAAGCATCACGTTCATACGTCTATGCCAAATGCTTGAGAGAATCGCTCGATTTTTCTGTATTCCTGCAAGAATTCTCTCCCCTTCTCGGTAAGGACATAGCTTCGAGTATTCTCTTCAGGCTCTACATCGTGGATGAGTTCTTTTTCAATAAGTTCGTCGATGTATTGAGTGAGTCTATCATGGGAAAGGTTTGCCGCATACAGTATCTTTGTCGGGCCTGCCCCTTCCTCACCCTCACTCTGAATGGCTCGCATCATATCCGCGAGGATGCATACCTTTGAGCGATAGGCGCGTTTTCTACTCATCCTTTCCTGCCTGCCTAAGCATAACCAAGAACGAGATAAGACCTAGGAACTGGAGCAACTGACCAAGAAGATACATGAGATATGCGCGTAAGTCCTCCCCCGTAGCATAGATTCCCGCAACATGACTGAACAGCAAAAATGTGAACCCAAGCAATACGTACATTGCATAACGGGTCCTCACTGCTCCGTAATTCATTACTGTCTGAAGGACAACAACTAGGAGAATGATGATAGCTATCCATTCGAGTTCTGGAGATAACAGGACTGGAAGAGCTAATGCTATTGTCAGTTCTGTATTGTCGTTATATCTACGCGTCGGACGTGTTGAAACTGCAAAGATTAGATATGCCATTATCTTCATCATGCCATATCCAACTGTAACAAGACCCAGCATCGAAAGTGCATCTGGATCTGTTAGCCCTCCGTCCTCAGATAGCACGAAGAAATAGAGGGTACCAATTACACGTCCCAACATACCTGCTGAGAGGACAATGAAACCTGTGGATAGATCCGAGAGTTTCTTTTGTCCAGTCATATGAAATGCCTTGTTAGCATAGTGCGATACAATCAACGCTATGATTGCTGCAATCGTTTCCAAAATGAGGTCAAATCTAATTATTGCTATTGCACCAGCTTGCATCAGTTAACGCCTTTCCTAACCTTCCTTGTTCTGGAAATATATAGAATGAATGAATCATACCCCTTTTCATTGATTTGGTGATGAATCTCGAATCTTGACCCGTTAGTACAATCGTTTGTACAACGTTTCTTAGTTGCTACAACTTATATGCAGAAGTGTGTGTAGTTGAATTCAATTCGCTATGGTATTGCGAATACAAAACAGGAGGCTCTATCGTTTGGAGAAGAACCAATTAATTGCGATAGTAGTCATTGTACTAATAGTGGGTGTAGGCGCAGTCTACTTCCTCATGAATCCACTTGCCCCAAGTAATGAGGTAATTATCTTTGGGACAACGGATTCAGTAGAAGCTAGTCTTGACCCTGCCCAATCCTATGACTACTTCGGATGGGAAATCATAACGTCGCTCGGAGCGGGGTTAGTGGAAATTATACCTGGAACATCTGCAACTGCAAATGATATCCGGGGCGCGTTAGCATCATCGTGGACGGTCGATTCGACTAACAAGATATGGGACTTTACCTTGCGGCAAGGTCTGACTTACTACGATGGTCAACCCTTCAATGCCTCATGTGTAAAATGGTCCTTTGAAAGGAACATAGACATGGCTATGGAAGATGGTCCGCAATTGAATATGGGCTATGGTGATATCATTGACAGTATTACGGTGACATCGGAGTATGAGGTCAGATTCAATCTCAAAATCGCTTTTGCTCCATTCCTTCAGCTCATGGCATGTGCTGCATCATATATCGTACATCCAGACTACAAGGATGATACTACATATGTGGACTTCGATGCCGCTGAAGGTGCTAGAGGTAGTCATCCAAATGATCTAGGTCCATACGTTCTTACAAATTGGACTCGAGTTGGTGGTAGTGACTCACTCATGCGTCTTGAAAAGAATCCCAGATATTGGGATGTTGCCAACATTCCGAAGACTGATACTATAATCATCCAATTCTATTCAACAGATACTGCATTAGCAGCCGCGCTGACATCTGGCGAAATTGATGTTGCTTACAGACACTTGTCTGCAGCACAGGTTGCAAACTTCAGGACTAATACGGCAGTTAGGGTCTGGGATGGTGTTGGAGCGTCAATTCAGTACATGCTCTTCCAGCAGACAATATATCCATTCAATGAAACTCGAATCCGGCAAGGCGTAGCGGCAGCTCTGAATAGATCAAACATTGCTTCCACAGTGTTTGAAGGGACAGTAGATCCGCTTTACAGTGTCGTTCCAGCTGGTATGGCATATCACGAACCGTCATTCGAGGTCTATGGTGACGCAAACTATACCTTCACTGCTGACTGTCTGGATGATTTCGGCTATAACACTACAAACAAACTTGTGGTAGACCTCTGGTACGAGAGTTCTGGACACTATCCATCCAGTCCCGCACAGGCTACTGTGTACAAATCTGATCTGGAAGCTAGTGGTGTGATAACAGTCAACCTTCATAGCGCTGACTGGCCAACATACCGAATACAGAGAAATACAGGTACGATGCCTGTCTTCATCTATGGTTGGTATCCTGACTTCATCGACCCAGACAACTATGCATTCTTGCCATTTGCATCCTGGCTCAATCTTGGATACAACGAAACATCTCCAGCAGGTGGAGTAGCTCAGTACGATCTATGGGTAGAGGGACGAAGTGCACAGACTAGCGCTCTGCGTGAAGCTGCATACCTTGAACTTCAAGAACTACAGGCTGAAGAGGTTTCACTGATTCCTCTCTGGCAAGGTCGTAACACTGCAGTCACAAAAGCTGCTATACAGGGCGTTATCCTTGACATCACCGTAAATTGGCGCCATTGGCTCCTTTATTGGTAATAGCATAAACAATCGTGGTGCTACTACGTTGTAGCACCAATCTCTCTTTTTTTCAGAAATCTAATCTACTAAGGTTATACTGTGTTCCTAATACTCTTAACTAGCCAATCCAAATAATGCGAAGCCCTTAACTAAGGGTACGAAATAAAAATGCTTGACCAAATTTCATATTCGAGGAGGATTGACCGAGTTGTCACTAAGGTCGTATATTGTAACAAGAGTGTTGCTCACTATACCAATGGTTATGTTACTTCTAACTATCGTATTCTTCATATTGCGGGTTGTCCCTGGAGACCCTGCTTTATTACATTTTGAGAAAAACGTAGATCCAGATGTCCTTATGGTTTTCAAGGAACGGCTTGGCTTGGCAAGGGACGGTGTGGATATACCAATCTGGGAACAGTATTTCAGCTATCTTGGGGGCTTACTCACGGGTGACTTTGGGTTATCAATGCATGACTTCAGTCCGGTTAGTGAACATATCGCCGGCAGATTTCCTGCAACACTTGAGTTGACTATCTATTCAATGTTGTTTGCAGTCTTGCTAGGTGTAGCTCTGGGTGTCAAAGCATCTAAAAACTATGATACAACTACAGACCATGGTATCCGCCTGTTTGGTATTATCACCTATGCCATTCCTGTATTCTTCCTCGGAATGATTCTGCAATTCGTTTTTGGGATATGGCTTAGGATTCTACCTGTTAACGGTCGTTTCGATCCGCACTATGCAACACCGACCAACATTACAGGCATGTACACTATTGATTCTCTTCTCACAGGCAATATATCCGCTTTCTTCGTTTCTGCATCCTACATGATTCTACCAGCAGCTACTCTGGGAACAATCCTCTGTGGTGTATTCGTCCGCCTCACAAGAACAAATATGCTTGAAACCCTACGAATGGACTTTGTCGTTGCTGCTGAAGCAAGAGGTCTTTCTGAAAGTGCTGTGGTATACGGCTATGCATTGAAAAATGCGTTCTTACCAATTATGACAATGATAGGACTTCAGTTCGCAACCCTGCTCGCGGGAGCGGTTCTTACTGAAACCACGTTCAATTGGCTGGGACTTGGAACGTATCTGATTGATCGAATAAATTATCGTGATTATACTGGAATCCAAGGCACAGTTGTTTTCTTTGGAATTC
This sequence comes from Candidatus Thorarchaeota archaeon, assembly GCA_029210805.1. Lineage (GTDB taxonomy): Archaea > Asgardarchaeota > Thorarchaeia > Thorarchaeales > Thorarchaeaceae > MP5-2226. Next base: position 4,628 of record JARGGA010000001.1, on the reverse strand, counting down.
TTGTGAGTCTTGTAACGCTGGTAATGGACATCCTGTATGCATACCTGGATCCGAGGATTAGGCTTTAGGAGGTGAAGTTAATGGCTAGTAATGTTAGTGGTATCTTCTTTCATCTATCCGATACGAAAAATCGCATGAAAGACTACTCTCGAAAATGGTGGCTTGCAGTTGTATCTTTGGCAGCTTTTACTCTTGCACTCGTATCTGTCCTCATTGGCTTAGCCTTAACAGCTAATAGTGGATTGGGCCTCCCTGTGGTTGTTGGAACCTTCGTTATAGCTTTCTCGATGCTTTTAGTCTGGTATGTGTTCAAGATAAGATATTCATCTAATCAGATGTTTGATCGAAAAACCTACCTGCGTCTTGCAGGGTCCTTCTTGATTTTAGCAACAGCAGTTCTTCCTGTCAGTTTGCTAACGTCCCCCAGTAATCCTATTGGATTTTGGCAAGCAGTCGTTACTGGAGCTATCACGCTATCAGTAATGCTCTTTTTGATATACGAAGGCTATCCACGACTCAAGGATTATGGTTCTCCAGGGATTCTTGCAACAGCCGGCTTACTGATAGTATTCGCACTTGTTTACATGACCCTTATTTCAGATTGGATAATTCCATACAATCCGTTTTCAATCAACGTCGGTGATCTTCGTGAACCCCCCAATCCTGACTTTCCTTTGGGTACTACATCACTGGGTCAGGACATGCTGAGCAGAGTTATTGCAGGGGGGGCAACAATGCTCCAAGTTGCTGTCCTCTCAGTAGTAGTATGTTTCAGCATCGGCGTTCCAGTTGGTCTTTTTTCATCATATAGAGGCGGCAATTTGGATAAAGGAATAGGCCTCCTTATGGACAGCATATTTGCATTTCCTGGACTTGTATTGGCCATTGCAATATCGGCCATGTTGGGACCTGGAGTCGTAAATATGGCCATTGCCATTGCAGTTGTGTATATCCCGTCCTATTTCAGAATTGTGAGAAGTCAGGTTATGACAATCAAAGAACTACCCTATGTAGAAGCTGCAATAGTGATGGGTGCCAAGGATAGATACATACTATTGAGATATATCCTTCCAAATGTTTTGCCATCTTCAATAATCATCATGTCGATTAATTTTGCAGATGCTATACTGACAGCTGCAGGACTTACATTTGTTGGCCTTGGCCTTCCAGTCGATATTGCAGATTGGGGATGGGACCTGACTCTAGGGTTTGATGTGCTCATCATAGGTGCATGGTGGATATCCACTTTTCCAGGAATAATGATAGTACTCCTAGCCTTAGGATTCACTCTAACAGGCGATGGTCTGAACGAGATTCTAACGCCCAAGTTGAGGGAGTGATAAGCATGACTGATGTACTTAGAATAAACGATTTGGTTGTTGAATATACTACTCAACGGGGAGTAGCTCGTGCTGTGGATAGAGTCATCCTCTCATTACCAGAGAATAGAACGTTGGGTCTTGCAGGGGAATCAGGTTGTGGCAAGTCAACTCTTGGTCGTGCAATAATGCAATTGGTCCCCTACCCCGGGCGCATAGTAAGTGGCGAGATAACCCTCAACATCGACCATGATCAAGTTTGGAAAAAGGGAACGATTCCGAAAGGAGATGTACCGATTCTAGATATGACCGAGGATCAAATGAGGTCGCTTCGAGGCAGTGAGATTGCCTATATATTCCAAGATCCCATGACATCACTAAATCCAATGCTTAGCATTGGGAAACACTTTGTCCAGATGCAACAGGCACATAATCCTGACATTGAAGAGGCAGAAGCAATCGAACGGGCTACGGAAGTTCTTGAGGCGCTTGGAATACTTGCAGAAAGAGTGAATGACTACCCCCATCAATTCAGTGGTGGAATGCGACAACGGGTCATGATTGGACTTGGGCTGGTGTTACGACCACGTTTGTTGATTTCCGACGAACCTACGACCTCACTTGATGTAATTGTAGAAGCACAGATACTTGAAGAAATCCAAGAACTCAAAGATATGTTCAATCTAACTATGATTTTGATCACACATAATCTAGGTGTATTGGCACAGACCGCTGACGATGTGGCAATAATGTACGCTGGCCGAATGGCTGAGATTGATACAACTGAAACGTTATTTGATAATCCCCAGCATCCGTACACTCAAGCCCTTCTGCAGTGTGTTCCGGACGTAACAAAGCCTGAGAAGCAACTGGCTTGGATCCCTGGTGCACCACCCGATTTGGTAGACCCACCCATGGGTTGCATGTATCATCCCAGGTGTCCTTTTGCCATGGACATCTGTAAGGCCGAACAACCATCCTTGCTTGAGAGTGATACCGGAGGTCTCGTAGCATGTCATCTATACGGGAGGAAATGAGATGAAACTACTTGAAGTAAAGAATGTGAAAAAGTACTTTCCTGTACAGAAGGGATTCATAGAGCAACTCATCACTAAAGAAAAGGAATACGTGAAAGCGGTTGATGATGTCTCTTTCGATATCATAAAAGGTGAGGTTTTAGGATTAGCAGGGGAGAGCGGTTCAGGTAAGACGACCATGGGTAGACTGTGTGTACGGCTCATTGATCCCACAGAAGGTAGCATAAACTTCGATGGGAAGGACATTGCTGCATTGACAGGCGATGAACTTCGGAGGATTCGACAAAAGGTGCAGTTCACGTTTCAAGACCCATCATCATCGCTGAATCCACGACTTTCCATCGGAGATGCAATTTCAGATGCTTTGAAGTTCCAAGACATTGGAACCCCTGAAGAGAGAAAAGATGCAACAATAGAGGTCTTGGAGAAAGTAGGCCTTTCACCTGCGTACACATTTTACGATAGACGCCCGCACCAGTTATCTGGGGGGCAAAAACAGAGAGTTGTCTTTGGACGAGCAATCATCCTGAATCCTGAATTCGTGGTCACTGATGAACCAGTAGCAATGGTTGATGTATCCATTAAGGCACAATTACTGGAATTAATGCTGGATTTAAAACGTGATTTGGACCTGACATACCTCTTCATTTCGCATGATCTTGCCACTGCAAGACATGTGTGCGACCGTATTGCAATCATGTATCTAGGAAAGCTGATTGAGATTGCAGACCGGAATCAGATATACGAGGACCCCCTTCATCCATATACGGAGGGTCTCATGAGTGCTATCCCCGTTCCCGATCCCAAGATCCGAAAGACTGAGAAAATACCCAGAGGTGAGATTCCTAGCCCCATTAATCCGCCAAGTGGGTGCCGTTTTCATCCTCGGTGTCCAAAAGCATTCGATAGGTGTTCTGTAGAAGAACCACTACTGAAGGACGCAGAAAACGGGCGTCATGTCGCATGTCACTTGTATGGAAACTAAGACGAATCGCGGATGGTTTTTCTAGACGAATCATCTAGTGCTATCGTTCATTCTGCCTTTATATCCATACAACACACAATATGTTGAGCCAAAATGAAGCATGCTAGATACATCGTACTGCAACTATCACTAGGCTCACCACCAATATGATGGAAGCGACCGAGAACTGCAGGCAGTGGTGAAAACGCAAAACACCATTGTTTCTTGAAAGGCGGGGGAAAAACTCCCGCCCTTCCGTCACCTTTTCACTCGTTTCTTTTGAGAATTGGATTAAAGTTCAATTATGAAAGTACAGAACATGATAAAAATGCCTGAATGCTCACACTGTGGGAGACCTATCCCTCCTTCTGATGCTGCTCGTTTTCGTAGTGAAAGAGGAAAAGGACCTCTACTTTGTAGTCTTTGTGTATCGTCAGACAAGAAACCCCCAGACGAGAACATCTGAGGGTGGGTGTCACTGTCTATTCGTTGTTCTTTTCAAGCAAAGTTTCTACTTTTGCAATACGATCTTTGAGGTCCCTGTTCTCTCGTTCCAGTTCCTCTACTGATTTCCTGATTGATGCTACTTCTGTAGAGTCCTTCTTCTTACCAAGTGCACGAATAGCTACTCTGGCTGATCTTACTATTCCAGATTCTACTGAACTCTCAGCAAGTTTAGTTAGAGCGGGAAGCAGGCTTGAGTCACCATATACCTTGGTAGCACTTATGGCTCCCATCTGTACTCGATAGGACTTGTCGTAGAGTAGCGTTTCAAGGACACTCTTGATTTCAGGGTGCTTCTTCTTGTACCTCTTTCCAAGAGCTGCAAGTTTCGCGGGGACTTCTCTTCGAATATAATCAGGCACCCCCGGTCTTGTATACTCTACAATGATTTCGATTGCTTCTTCCTTCTCAGTTTCCTTGATTCCTGAAAGATAGCCGCGTTTTACAATCTCGGTCCATGTTGATGGGACATCTTTGATTCTCTTTTTGAGAAGTTCAAAAGCAAGTTTGTGTTTGGTCTGACCAATGGATGTTGCTGCTGATGCAACTACAAAGTAGGAGTCTTCATCATCAAGAAGCTTTTCAAGTGCATCGAAGGCTCTGTTATTTTGGTAGAAGTTACCAAGTGCGGCGGCAACATCTGTTCTTGCTCTACTATCGGTGACAGCAATCCCTTTCAGTAGTTGATCAAGAGCTGATTCATTCTTGATACTACCAAGAACCTTTGCAACTTCCGCCTGTACTCCCCAGAAGTTATCTTTTATGAGCGCCTTTCCGAGGGCCTCAAGCGCTTTTGGAGTAACT
>JARGGA010000102.1 GCA_029210805.1 Candidatus Thorarchaeota archaeon | reverse complement strand
TCCTTCTCGCGGACCATTAGGAATCCTATGTATGTGGATAATCCAAGAATCAATTCAGGGATGATGATGTAGAGCGCGACATTCCCGATCATGAAGACATCATGTGCATACCATGACCCTAGCATCCAAAGCGTAGCCTCCGAACCTCCAAACAAGAGAAGCGACATGATGATGATGGTGAGGTATGTCATTGGCGTTCCTTTCTCCTTGAACAAGAGCCCTGTGAAGACAATGAGGAAAAGAGGAATCGCCCACAATCCCGCCATATAGAATGGCACTGCACCTATCATTGGGAATCCATCTGGAGGGAATGATAGCGCTTGAAGTTGTGATGCGAGATACCAATCTGGAAAAACCATTAGTATGCTCAATGGAAGTACAAACAGCCAGATTTCTAGCCAATCCTTATGGTCTCTTAGATGTGCCCATACTGGTAGCAAAATATTGTATAGCACTACTACAATCAACAATCGTGCACCTATCGCAACATCTTGAAAGATGATGAGAATCAGTGCTGTAGGGATTGCAAATACAATATGCATCAGAATCAAGTCTAGGATTTGGTTCTCTTTGAACTTCTCCAAACTTCACACCTATCAAAATCCTGTTACAGCGTGGCTAAAGGTTCTTTCTAAACCAATACTGATTCGCTCAACACAGAACAACCCAATCTTTCTGAAGTTCTATCATTTCATCTAGAAACGGGTCTATCAAATCCTTACGCGGAAAATTAGAGTCTGCTTCAAGAGCTTGCACAGCGTACTCTCTTGATTTATTGAGTATGGCTTTTACTACTAAATCCTGTACTGCAACTTCATCTCTTAGTAAATCGACAAGTGGTTCTGGATATTCTCCAAGTGGAATACCTTTTACGCCTGATTTATTGACTGTGGCTGGACACTCTATAACTGAGTCACTAGGAAGATTAGAGATTATGCCATCATTTGGAAGATTCACAGATAACTCATGATGATTACTATCTGAAAGAATTCCCTCAATTATTGGAATTGCTCGTTCATGATCCGGTTTCACTAATTGATGTCCTTTCCCTCTCCTAATCTTGGACCGAATCCGCCATCCGCTGTATCTAAGAGATGATCGATAATAAGCGTAGAAATTCTTGATACCTCTCTTATTGACAAGATCCTTTGCCCAACCAATATACTCTCCATAATGAGAATCATTTGTATACGGTAGAAATCCATAGTTTTCCAAGATATGCCGTGTTAGATCAACTGGATGTATCAATCTTGATGAAATGCCCCATCTCCATCTTCCTAGGAATCTTACGCCTTTCTTCAGAATTTCCGGGATTAAATCTTCATTAGTTTCTTTATGCCTCGCCTTGACTACGGCTCCCATATGATTCAATCCGCCACACCACAATTCCATTTCATTAAAAGGAATCTTGAGAATTTTTGGCAGTAGATGTTCAGCTAGTGCAATTTCGTGACAAAGGCCGACTGTCTTTAAATTAGGGAATTTTCTTTTGATGGATAGAAGAATTCTACTCATAGGATTAGAGAAATTAATGAGAGTAGCATCAGGACAAATCTTGTTGATGTCTTCACAGATATCTAGTATTGGTGGGAGCACTCGCAATGAATGGAACATTCCTCCAGGTCCCCCGTTCTCTCCAAAAACTTGAGTGCTTCCATATTTCAGGGGTATCTTCTTGTCCAATTCCCACCAATAGAATCTTGGACCCACCTCAATGGAATTTACAATGAAATTTGCTCCTTTCAATGCTTCTTCTCGATTGGTCGTAGCTTCCAATGTGAAGTTAAGATTGTCATGGTCAATCTTTGTTTGACAAGCGTTTCTTGCTAATTCCAGATTGCCTGCACTAATATCATGCAGACCCACATGGGCTCCTTCTAGCACTTTGGAATTAAAGATACTCCCACAGGTACCTAATCCAAATTGTAAACTACCAGCTCCAATTACAACAATCTTTGAGGAAGACATCAGAATCTCACTTCTTAAACCGGAACTAGATTTTCACAAGAAGGATTCCTGATTAAAAGGTGGCGATAGATTTCCAAACAACAGAGACTTATAACCTCTCAATACGGACCCCCAACAATTGTTGAGGTTTTTAACAATGTCAGAAAAGTTAGGACAGTTGGATCTAGTTTTTGTCGTTGACAATACTGGTTCAATGGGTCCCTATATCGAACAAACAAAATCAAAGATTCTAGAGATTATTCGTACGATTAAGAAAGAGGAGCTTTGTCATAGATTAAGGGTCGGACTGGTAGCGTACCGCGACCATCCTCCGTAGGAAAATACTTGGATCACACAGAAGTATGAGCTGACCTCCGACACTCACATTATTGAGGAGAATGTAAAGAAAATGCAAGCATCTGGTGGTGGTGACGGACCAGAGGCTGTTTCGACAGCGATGCTAGTTACCAATAAGATGGAGTTCCTTAGAGAGTCTGCCAAAGTTGTTGTTTTTGTTGCAGATGCACCTCCACATGGAGTTGAGTCAGGTGATCGGTGGCCAGATGGAACACCTGATGGTGCTGATTGGAAGAAAGAATCCAAGGTTGCTTACGAGAAAGGAATCGTATACCACACGGTAGGATGCTATCCCGAGATTGCAGGCTATCAAAAGGCAGTTGAAACATTCCAGAAGATTGCCAAGGATACTGAGGGCATATTCTTCCCACTAACCAAAGCTGAAGAACTTGTGAAACTCATCACAGGAATAGCCACAGAAGAGATTGACAAGCTCGCAATTCAGAAAGAGATTCTTGAAGAGCTTGGGGTCAATATGGACGAGTTCTCCGATGAGGATCTCTCAGAAGAGAAAATTCAGTCACTCTACACCAGAATTAGATCGAAAGGTGTTACAAAACGATCTATTCGTGCTGCATCACCTAGTGCTCCTTCCGCTGCAGGTGAATTTGAGGTTGCAGAAGAAGAAGTAAGTGAAGACGACGTGAAAGAGGCTCTACGCCAATTGAAGAAGAAATCAGAATAGACTATTCAGCCAGTGGTGGCAATTCCGCTGCTGGCACTCCTTTTTTCTATACAGTCAGAGCATGCATCTATTGGAGGTTCATCTAGTTACAGAAGAAATCGAATCTGAATAGTGCATCCAACAATCTATCCATTTCTCTTCTTCATGATGATAATCACTACAACAATTGCGATTGATCCTATTCCTCCAAACACCAGCACAAGCATGCTTCCTAATGGAGAATCCGGAGTGGTTGTGTCAGTAGGGGTTTCCGTATCAGTAGTTGTTTCAGTTGGGGGTGGAGTAACTGTTGTGGTCGGAGTAGGTTCCTGATAATGGGCAATAGCAACATGAGCTTCATCCATTGTTATTTCTATTGAAGTAGATTCAACAATTACTTCGTCAACAATCCAATGAACGAATTCATACCCTTCTACAGATTCCGCAGTCAGAGTTATGTTTGAATTATCGTCAAACCATTCCCCTAAAGGAGAGATTGTAGGTTGAGGAGAAACGTCCTCAGGTTCTGTAGTACATATTAGATGGTACTGAGTATTCCAATTAGCTATTGCTGTCTTTGGACCGTCCATTAGAATTGATCCTGATGATGAGTAATCCGTTCCATCAGTATCGCCACTCCAATTAGTGAACACATAACGAGAACCAGAGCCAGTAGAAACTATCCTAGCGGCAACACCTGCATGAGTTGTTGTGCCATCTGCGTACCAGCCTTCTCCGGATGTAGTTGCATGGTCTGATTCAATTGTAAGATAATACTCGGTTTCCCAATTTGCTATCGCTGTCTTTGGACCGTCCATGTATATATCATCAGAAGATGTGTGCGTTGCGCCAGATGCATCTCCACTCCAGGTAGCAAACCTGTATTGAGTTCCAGTATCTCCTGAAACAAGTTCAGCGTCAAGACTGGCGGAAGCACTGGTATTCGCCAAATGCCACGTATTTTCGAAGACCCCATGATCTGAATCAATAGTCAGTAGATACTCTGTCTGCCAATTCGCTGTCACATCCTTGGGTCCATCAATCAGAATATCGGTTGACTGGGTATAATCAGTTCCTGTTGCGTCCCCGCTCCAGTTCTCAAAGGTATATCTAATTCCCTCTTCACCTGCGATAATTTCATTGGTGAGCCCTACAGACACTGTGGAGTCAGCAAAACACCACCCATCTCCAGTTACTACACCGAATTTTGACGAGACATTGAGGTAATACTGCGTTTGCCAACTTGCAGTAGCTGTCTTAGGTCCATCCATTGTAATTGAGTCTGATGCAGAATAATCAGAGCCGGTCGTATCACCACTCCAAGATGTAAACACATATTGAGTACCAGTACCTCCAGCCACGACACTTACATCGACGCTAGCAAAGGCACTTGTTCCAGTATCATACCACCCTTCTCCAACGGTTGAACCATATGCAGAAGAAATAGTTAGATAGTACTCAGTAGTGGAAATCAAATCATAACCTGTATCAAATCGATTCACTGTAATTGTGTAATTCTGAGAACCAACATCACTACCATCCGGGAGTGCGTCCCAACTTTCGTATCGCAATCGCTCTCCGCCATTAATTGTAGAATATGAACCAATTTCTATATCGTAGTCATAACCGAACATCAGTCCCAGAGTCACGGGACATGTGTAATCCTGACCATCCACAGTTACTGTATATCCTGGAGAAGATGCTCCAAATTCCTTGTAATACCCGGGAACAGCACAAAGTATCTCGTGGCTTGATGTATCATTCAGCCATGATACAATGGGATAGAAACGACCTACCGTACTGCTGGAGTAATGAGTTGTAATTCCAATTCCGCCGGTCACGTCATGTCCAGTAGTACTTAGGACTTCTTCATCGCCCATAACATTGGGGCGGTCATAGTAGGTTCTTCTGACACACACATTATCTCCGTTGAAGTATGTCAGGTATACAACACCCTTCTCATATCGTGAATCATCTTGATTGTCTGCCATCAATTTAGGATATTTCTCATCCTCAGTTGTCGACATGAGCGTCAGACCAGTGGAAACCGTTTCGCCATGATCTGAACTGTACCACATGAAGATATCATGTTGATATGAAGGAGTTGTTTCGAATGTGTTCACAGACCATGCATAGATAACCTCTGGAGAGCCACGAAGTGCTGCCACTGTTGGATGAGATGTGGTTGCGGACATTGTTGTAGTCCAACCATTAAACGTACCATAGTAGTCACTCGATCTCGCAGCAACAATCTCAATGATTGTACTCAGTGAGTTGCCTCCCACAAATACAACATGCCACCTATCTGTACCGTCGAATCCATACGAACAGACAATCTCGGGTTCAAGATTGAAGGTGCCTATACTTAGTGATTTTTGATTTATCCAAGTGTTGCCGTGTGTTGTGCTCAAATCTACTGTGATAGTACTACTCGCTTCACCAATCCAGGATTCGTAGGCAATCATTAGGTAGTTGCTTGAACCGTATACGTAGTCACATGCTATACTTGGATCCCGTGCATCAATTGAAACTGTATTAATTGACCATAGACTATTGTCTGAATAGTAGCGAGCCAATCCCACATCATGAGAACTGCCATCCGTGCTCTCAAAGGCAACGAATATCGAGTCATCATAAGGATCTATGGTAATTGAAGGTTTGATATACGAATAAGATGAATTGTAGAAATCAAAAGAGTTAGGCCACGAGTATCCTCCATCTTCACTTTGCTTCACTTGAATTGCATACTGACTGATTGTAGAGTTCCAATATACATAAGCACAATAGATAGTGCCAAGACTATTCGTAGCCATTACAGGTGTTTGGTAATCACTATGACTTGACCCACTTAGCGAATATCCATCAAGCCATCCATCTAGAGGAGTTGTTGTAATGCGTACTCTGAAAGATGTATTTTCCTGAGAAAGCACTTCCACAGCAAAACTTGACACTTCATCCACAAACTCTTGGCCTGGAGTCCAAGCACCATATGACTGGGATGAGATTGAATCGGCTCTTACTTGAACAATACCTTGGCCACTTCCCTTTGTTGTATCGACACGTGTAATCAAAATTCCATTCTCATACACACTATCATCATATCCCGCTTGATATCGAGCTTCAACAAGATAGTAGTATGTCGAAGAAACGTTGTATCGAATTACTCGCAAGCCCGAAGTTTGATTGTAACTTGAAGTTAGTGTAGCCTCATAGGTCCCAGAAGTCAAATCATACACTTCACCCTCTGCATACCAATCAAGCATCAACTTACTGTAAGCAGTCATATGAACAGGAACTGTGCCAGAAGGACTACCTCCCCAACTACCAGAGGCCATTAAACCCCATATTCCAACAAGATCATCACTGCCAGTTTTTCCATAATGGTATAGATCCGGGAGACCGATATCATGTCCAAACTCATGTGCAATGACCCCGATGGATCGGTCAACATCTCCCCCCTGAAATTCGGGGACTATTGAACAAGAGTCAAAGGTCTTTTCGTTCGTAGCAAAGTGACCAGGCACAGACCAGCGTACTGACCAGATATCATCCGAAACTCCGGAACTCTCCTGACCATTACCCGCATGAACAACCATGATATGATCATAGCTGGAGAAATTAACATAGGGGTCTGCGACTGCAAGAGCATCATCAACCAACTGCCAACTATCATTTGACCCACTATCATCTGTGTCATCTGTGGCTCCCGAGGTGGCTCCATCTGCCCCATAGGATGCCTTAGTGTCACCAACGTTATACCACCCTGCAACAGCTCCAGTTATCGATGATTGGCCATAGGATACTTCATCATAGTAGTCACTTACATTCGAAAAAATGATGGAATTGATTGTCGAGGATGTTTCTGTATTGGACAAGTCTGTAAAATAGACAAGAATAACAATGAGAGTTTGAGGTCCGGTCGGAGCTTTCTGAAGATCAGGTGTGTACGCGCCCCCAGGGTCTCCGCTATATTCTATTTCCGGACTGATTGGAGATACTGGAATTGCCACGGGTTCAGAATTGTCCGTGTCTTGAGCATCATACTGTATATTCGAATCTGAATTTTGATTGGACCCCATAAGAATTGGTAGAATGAGAATTGAAACTACTAGGATAACGATTATTTTCTGGGTATGATACGGCATGACTATTCAGCTCTCCTTTCGCCCGTAGTGGTCAACAAAAACAAACTGTCGTGGAAATTGAACTGTATTAAAGATTTCTACACTTCATCTATGATTATGTTCTCTACTTCGCAGAAATAATGAAAGTTGGTAGCCAGTGCCAGCAAGGCCAACTGGTAGGAGGGGGGAGTTATGAGGGCATGTTACAGAAGTAGTTTGCCCCACTAGCCACCTGACTACCTAGAAGTCTTTTGTTTGTACTTCCTAATAAGGTCTACCATGAAAAAAGAAGAAAAATGAGCAGGAGCGCCTTTTTATTTTCTATAAGACCATATCAGAACCCATTTTTAGTGCTATTCTGAGGGTTATATTGGTGTTAGAATGACTGAAGAACACAGGTATGAGATACATAGTAAATGGGTCAAAGATAAAATAGTCACAATAGAAATATCGGGAAAACCGACATTAGAAATTGCTACTCCACTTGACTTTTGGCCAGATGCCCCCGTTGACAAAATTTCTCCCGAGGATCTCTTTCTTGGTTCTGCAGTAGCATGCTTTGGAGTAAGTATGCATGGTGTTGCTAAGAGGTTCCATGTCGAGTTTAATGATTTCAAAGTACGTGGTGTCGGGACCCTCGCAAAGGGTGAGTACGGATGGGAGTTTGATCAGATTACCCTCGATGTAGAAGTTATCGCCAAAGATGAATCCGATATTAAGAAACTTGGTAAGGTTGTAGAGCGGGCTCACAAATACTGTCTTGTCTCTAACTCAATGAAATGCCCAGTTCACGTGAATTACGAAATCAAAGTCAAATAGAGCAGGAATCAACATTCACAACATAACTATATTTAAGTTAAAACCCGCAATAGTATCCGGTGTGATTATGTCAGTAGAGCATTCTTACAAGATGAATACCGAGAGTATCGGGAAGAAAGTCGTGACTATGCGCCTTGAAGGTATGGATGAAGTTAAGGTGACATCAGCACCAGATTGGTGGTCTGAGGCAGAGGGAGGAATGTTTTCACCGCAGACCCTGTTTGTTTCTGCATCAGCATCCTGTCTCATTCTCTCACTCTACCAAGTAGCCGAACGTATGCATTATGATTTCAAACATGCATTTGTTGATGCCTATGGAGAGATGGAAGAAGTTGATGGAGTATGGAAGTTTGCAAAGATTGAATTGAATCTGAAAGTAACAATTGATGATGAGTCAATGCGCGAGAAAATCGCGAAGGCTGCTGAGATGGCACATAACTTCTGTCCAATTCGGAATTCTCTCTCAATACCGTCGATACTGAACTATGAGGTTATTGTTGAGTAGATACACTATTCCAAAGAATGTGGCAAGGGAATTTCAGCAGTGTATTTTTCTCCACAGGAACAGTCTAGCTGAACAGACCATCTCTCTGGCAATGGCACATCAAACTCCTCAATATACCCTGCTAGACTATCCTTTATCCCTTTGATTAGTAGGACATAGGCCTTTGATAAGTGCTGAACCTCCTCCGGAAAATCTAGGTCTGAAAGAAAATATTTTACTCCTTTATCACAATGGGGGCATGATGTTACGAGAATGTGTGTTTGGTCTTTGCACTGCTTGCATTCAATTTGGTGTTTTTCCATTGCTGGAGCTTTTGGGATGTTAGGAGAAATCTCATTTTCATATCCACATACGTAGCAGAAATATCTGAAGGTTTTCGTTGCCATCTCGTATTCACACTCATCGTTTTGTCTGGTCGGTAGATGCTATAAGCTCTATTATTATGATTCGAATCTTATATCAGGGGTTTTTGTTCTCCAATAAACATGTCCGGACAAGGGGAAGCGCCAGAAGCAAATGAAGTCTTGATAGATGGAAAACAATCCATGGGCAATAGGTTCTTCGATCAAAACGAATCATATTGGCCCTACATGGCTGCGCTGCTTGCTATTGTTATTTTTTCAATGTGGGCCCTTCGTTCAGCTTTCGGTCCTATGACCTCGACGGTTATCATCATTTTCTATGCAATAGTATGTCTACTATCAACTCGATTCAGGATGCAAAACATCTCTCTTGATAATGTTCAAGATTCTGTCAATTTCATATTCATACGCTCTGGCGTTTCTTGGAAGACCATTGTTCAAGCATTACTAGGTGCAGCGCTTCCTTTGCTCCTTCCTTGGTTTGTGCTTACTTCATCAATTTCAGATTCAACGGTTCTTGCGGATCTTGTTATGCTCATTGGCATGGTTATTTACATTGGACTTGTTCCACTCGCCCCAGCGCTAGCATCTATCTCCAGAATTGATATACTCAAGACAAAGGTGGTAGCAGATTTCGATACAACCACCTCGACTTTCCTTAATTTTGAGATTGATGTGAATCCTCTTGATGGATTTTGGTTCGCAATACAACATGATTCAAAATTCGTGTCACAAATTAGATTGCTCGTATCAGAATTCATACTTTCACAGCTGGAGGAGTAGTCAATCGTCC
>JARGGA010000101.1 GCA_029210805.1 Candidatus Thorarchaeota archaeon | reverse complement strand
GTTTGTCCTGAATTGGCTGATGTTGGTCATCTGACTCTAACAGTACGGAGCACAAGCAATCTAACAGCCCATGTTGAGGTCTATATTGATTATGCATCCGATACAGATGGAAATGGTGTTCTAGATTTAGATCAATATTCGTGGCCTGCTCCAGATCCTCCCCTTGACTGGGATAAAGATGGGTTGAACGATATTATTGAAGCTGAGATTGGGACTGATATTTTCGTTGTAGATACTGATATGGATACCATAGATGATTTTACCGAATGGACCTTTGGAATGGACCCATTACTAAATGATTTTGACGAGGACTTAGATCAAGATGGATTGACTAATGGACGAGAAATAGCACTAGGTACTCATCCAGGGAAAACGGATACCGATATGGACTTGATGCCTGATTTCTGGGAGGTCCCATTCGGTACAAATCCCCTGATAAATGATACAACCTCGGATGATGATGGTGATACACTCAACAATCTCGAAGAGTACCTGAATAGCGCTGATCCACAGAGTGCCGATGGTGATTTTGATGGCCTTTCGGATGTCGATGAAATCGGTCTGGGGACAAACCCGCTTAGTGAAGATAGCGATGGCGATGGTTTGAAAGACAATATGGAAATCATAGAAGGTCTGAACCCCCTCTTCCCTGATTATGACGTTGATTTAGATCCAGATGGTCAAGATCACAATCCAAGAATCAATACACTTCTGGTCATTGGACTGCTTGCCGCAGTTCCTGTTGTACTAGGAACCATAATCTTCCGACGTCGATTAGAGCAATAGATATGTTTCCGGATTTCCTGTATCCCCGAGAATATCATCCTGCTCTCTTCATTGCATATTTAAGAGCGCTAACTCTTGATTCTCACAGAATCTTGGGATAGATGAAACTTGCAAAACCGTCAAAGAATCGCGATTCTGTTGATATTTACAATTCTCCTCTCTTGGGTTTTCATATCTTTGTATACTGTGGAAGAGGATGAACCCGAGGTTCCTGTGCTTCAAGAGGAACCAATCTTGCCCCACCCTTACAACTATCTTGATTGGTGGGACATCGCTTGGGACCTTGCGAATCCTGCTGAATTTCAACTAGCACTAAATTCCATTATCGGCTGCGGATCTAGGTGGACTCAGACCCCAGGATTTTACCAAGCTGGAGAATTCCTGATTGATTATTTGGTGGAAATGGGATTGAATGCTTCCTACTGGGGTGCACACGATTCTGTTATAGCCCATCAGAAAGGTTATGGTGATGATAATAGAGCAATTGTTTTTGGTGCTCATCTGAATTCCGAGGAAGACCAGACGGGAGTAGATCAGAACGCCGCTGGCTGTGCAATTGTGCACATGATTGCAGGTACACTTTCCCAATTCAGATTACCTTCGACGTATACTACTGCTTCTTTTCAGGAAATATGATGTGGTACACCTACTATTACTGGAAGTTGAAGAGATGTCTTTACGGAGCAGAGGAAACATCCGAGCAATTAATTAAAGATGGTGTTGACGTTGTTGCGTACCTGAATTTTGATGAAGTTTTATACGTTGATTCAGAGCAAGAAGAGGAAAAGCGCATCACTATCCTTCATGAATCCCCTTCATCGGTTGGATATCATGAATCCCTCTATCTTGCTGAACTTTTCGAGGCATTTATGAAGAAGTCTGGAATAGATATTGTAACTCCTATACAGGACACCGTCACAGATTCATGCTACACCGAGTTTTGGTTGCGTGGAATTCCTGCAATTCATATCATGAGCGGTCATTCATATCCAACAGAAGATTACGAAAATGATTCAGTACTGAATCCCAACTTCAACATAGACCAGGCTCTACTTCTAGGAAAAGCTGCATCAGCCTTGGGCGTTTACTTGGCTCTGCAAGGCAATGGAGAACAATCTGGGATGCATATCGAGGGGGAGTTTTCTGCTCTGGAAACGCGGCAGTGTGACATAGTGATGTCTCTGAACCAAAAACCCGTGGTATGGGGTCCAAAATGTGATACGAACTTCTCCATTGAAATACGAAATTCTACGAATCTATTGCTTTCGAGAACAATTCTCAATGGAACAAGTTTTAGCTTTGAATGCGACCACCCTGCAGGTATAGGTCCGTTAAGTATGTCTATATCGAATTTGGCAAATGAATCTGGCTGCATACAAGTCAACCTCAATTACACCTCTGATACTGACGGAAATCAAATCTTGGACGCGGATCAATATACGTGGAGTGATCCTGACCCGCCCCTCGATTGGGATAAAGATGGGTTGTACGACTTTATCGAACATGAGATTGGAACAGACATATTTGTGAGGGACACTGATTCTGATGGCATTAATTACTTCAGGGAGTACACGAACGAACTCAATCCGTTGAGAGATGATATGCTAGAAGACAAAGACGGGGATGGTCTGTCGAATCTGAGAGAGCTTACCCTTGGAACTCACCCGGCTCGAACCGATAGTGATCAAGACACTTTACCTGATTTCTGGGAAGTCACTTTTGGAACTGATCCATTGGTCAATGATACTGCGCTTGATGATGATGGGGACTCACTAACGAACCTTGAAGAATATCTGTATGGCGCCGATCCTAAAAGAGCTGACGGAGATTTCGATGGTTTGTCCGATTCCTATGAAATTATGATTGGAACAAACCCGCTCAATAGCGACTCTGATAATGACGGTCTCAGAGACAATTTCGAAATCATAGAAGAATTGAATCCACTCTTTCCTGACTACGATGTTGATTTGGCTTCGGACGGCCCTGATCATAATCCACGAATTAACACACTAATTGTCATTGGATTGTTTGCTTCTGTGTCTATTCTTTTGGGATCTATCATTTTATGGCGTCGACTTAACTAGTCCAACTGCTCATATGAAAAAAGAAATCGAAAGGGAGGCAGAAAAAAATCTGCTTCCCTAATGGTTGTTTTAGATTTCTGGGGCTTTTGGAATAAAACCCTCTTTATAGAGCATTTCGGATGCGCCACGAGCAGCCTTGATAATTTTCTCAGCATGCTTGTAGAGATCCTTCTCTTCCCACTGGACTTTAGCAATACCCTGTTCTATGGCTTTCATTCCAACAGCTGTGGCTTCAGCTGGATATAGCTCCCACTGCGACATAAGTGGAATTACTTTCTTATCGCTTGCTTCCTTGGCACCTAGGTCCGCAAGAGCCTGAGCTGCTGCAACACACATCTCATCAGTGATTGTGTGTGCACGAACATCGAGCGTTCCACGGAATATACCTGGGAACCCTAATGAGTTGTTGATTTGGTTATCGAAGTCGCTACGACCAGTACCAACAATTTTGGCACCTGCCTCTTTTGCATCCCACGGCCAAATCTCAGGGAGTGGATTTGCACAGGCATACACGATTGAATCGGACGCCATCTTTGATACCCACTCCTTCTTGATTGTACCTGGAACGGGTCTCGATGCTGAAAGTAGCACATCCATCCCCTCAATGACTTCACCAAGGTCTCCGGTCATGCGATCAGGATTTGTCTTCTGAGCTAAATCATACTTGAAGGTATCATAGTCTTTCTCCTTAACAATATCTTCACGGTCCTTGTAGATTGCTCCCTTAGAATCAACCATGATAATATTCTTGTAGTCGACTCCAGCCGCGTGAAGGAGGTATGCCGTTCTTGTGTTAGCAGCGCCTACTCCTAACATTGCGACCCTGATATTCTCAATGTCCTTCTTTACGACATTGAGTCCTCCAAGAACTCCTGCAAGAACTACTGTAGCAGTTCCCTGAGCATCATCGTGCCAAACTGGAATTTTGACCTCTGGATCTTTCCTAAGCTTTTCTAGAACCTTGTAGCACTTGGGCTTAGAGATATCTTCAAGATTGATACCGCCAAAACTGGGCTGTAGAAGCTTGACAGTTCTGATAATCTCGTCAGGGTCCTTTGTGTCAAGACAGATTGGCCATGCATCAACACCGCCTAAGTATTTGAACAAAATAGCCTTGCCTTCCATTACTGGACCTGCAGCGTAGGGACCGATATCTCCTAAACCGAGAACTCTTGTCCCGTCGCTTACAACAGCTACCATGTTGCCTCTATTCAGCATATTATAGGATTCTTCCTCGTTCTCTTTGATTTTCAGACATGCTTTGGCAACACCTGGTGTATACCAAATAGCAAAATCGTCAAAACTTCGTACTGGACATTTCCCAATGCTTTGGATCTTCCCTTTGTAAAAACCGTGCAGTCCGGGTGCGACACGACCTGGTTCTTCTGCACGTTTCTTTAGTTCTTCAACTGTTAGTTTTTCTTCAGGCATTATATTTAGCCCCTAACTAATCTTCGATGGCATGAAAATTCACCATCACCGCAGGCAAGCTGGGAATCTGCTCCGATTAAAATCTATGCCTTAAGTACCCTTCCCCAGGTATGCACCTAGACGTCTCCTCTTAAGCAATCAAAGGAATGTAAGGACATGTTAACCTATGGCGATGATTTTCTAAAGAACTCAAAGTATTCCCGCGGGAAACTTCCGCGTCATCAATTGGATTGGATGAAAAAACCGCCAGTTTTCAAGGAGTATCTTGATGCTGAATATTTCTCGCTACCTCCACCTCTTGCTGACGAAGGCGAAGGTATCTGGACTACTCTACGAAGACGACGTAGCGTTCGTGCATACACAGCGAATCCAATTTCCATACAGAATCTATCCCAACTACTATGGGCGACTCAAGGGATTACCGGACATGCCGGGGATCATCTACTGCGTACTGCGCCATCTGCAGGTGCCCTTTATCCCGTAGAAACCTATCTATCGATCAATAGGGTTACTGGTTTGGAACCTGGATTGTATCACTACAGTCCTCCATATCATCGACTAGATCTTATTGCAAAAGGCGATTTTGCAAAGCAAATTCGGGCTGGGGCACTAGACCAACAGATTGCCGAACGTTCAGCTGTCACTTTTCTCTGGTCTGTAGTCTTCCAGCGTTCCAAATGGAAATATCTTCAACGTGCGTATCGTTACATCTTCTTGGATGCCGGACACATTGCTCAAAACCTAGCACTTGCAGCAGAAGCCCTAGGATTAGGCAGTTGCCAAATCGGCGCAATTTACGATGATGAATTAAATGATCTTCTGGGTTTGGATAGTGTCAACGAGAGTATCATCTACCTTAGTACTGTAGGTCATCCTCGTAGGGAAATATAATGATTGGACTAAAGCTTGAGTCCCCAATGCTTGACAATTTGGTCTGCATGTTGCTTTGTGTTAACCTTCTCTAGACCCTCAGGCCCTCCAAAGATAGCCTCAACTTTTCTAGTTTCATCTATAAGATAGGTAACCCGTTTCACACCTAGAAGCTCTTTTCCAAGTAATTTGATTGGGTGATATACTCTGAATAACTTCGCGATTGAATAATCTTCATCCATAAGGAGTGGGAAGTTCAATGAGTACTTCTCTTTGAACTTCCGATGGGATTCAACGGAGCCTCCCGACACTCCGAATATTGGGATTCCTGAATCCTCGAATACGTGGTAATTGTCTCTAATCGAGCAGGCTTCTGCTGTACAACCCGGAGTATCATCCTTCGGATAGAAGTAGATTACGAATTTATGCCCTACTTGATCGCTTAATCTGAATGGATTGCCTGCTTCATCTGTGGTTTCAAAATCCGGTATACTTTCTCCAACTTTTAACAAGATTCTACCTCCTATAGCTTCAGACCCCAATACTGGATAACCTGGCTTGCATGTTCTTTGGTCTTTACCTTCTCTATACCATCTGTTCCCCCAAAGATGCCTTCGATGTTGCCCCTCTCATCAATCAAGAATGTTGTTCTTTCAATTCCCATGTACTCTTTACCGTACATCTTCTTTTTCTTATAAACACCGAATATCTTCGCAATTCGGAATTCCTCATCCATCAATAGTGGGAACGGTAAATCATACTTTTCTCTGAATTTCTGATGGCTTTTTGAGGTTCCTCCAGATATTCCATATACCGGGATTCTGGCCTTTGAAAAGAATGACCATGAATCTCTAATTGAACAAGACTCTGCTGCACATCCTGGTGTGTCATCCTTGGGATAAAAGAAAATCATGACCTTCATACCCCTATGGGCACTTAGTTTGAATTTCTCTTCGCTTTCTGTAGTTGTTGTGAAATCGGGGGCCTTATCACCCTTTTTTAACATTAGATCCATCTCACAAAATTCAATATTGTTAATCCATACTTTTAGAATTATTCTATTAAATCTTACGAAAGGTGTGTGTTCACCGACAAGTCTTAAAGACAATCCCGAACGTTGACTAGGACGGAGAAGAGAGTTAATGTCCGAACATCCAGTGGAATACAAATCTTTGAAGATTCTCTACCTCTGGTTTATATCAGGAACCATCATTTTCTTCGTTCTTGGTTATCTCGTATCCCATGAAAGCCTACCAGTTACGGACATTGATTTGCTGTCACACTTTCTTTGGTTTCTTGGCCTTCCCTTTTGTGTAGCGATTCTAGATTTCTATCTTGGCTGGATATTAAAAAGAAATAATCTGAACTACTCAGCCCCCAAATGGGAATATGATGTCATTCAGCTAAAGATAGAAGAGGCGAAAAAACTTCCAAAAGCCTACAATCGCAAATTCTCGAGACTAGTTGCGGTACCCAATTACTGGTACTATTTCTTACCGATAGTCATAATCATCTTCCAGTTTACATTACCTCTATACAGTTTCTACATTGATTCTTCATTCATTGACTTGATTCCAACAATCTTTGCTACATCACTTGGATTTCTTCATCTGTTCGTCCTCTGGGCTTCATGGAGGTCGACCTCATGTAAAGCATCTGGAGATTTCACACTCCCTCTGATCAGAGAAGCAGCAAAGCTTGCCGAAACGCAATTGAAGATTGTCGGATTTTCTCATATCCGCATACTACTCGATAAGGCTGAATATTCCGGTCTTGAAATCTATCGAAAACCACGAGTTATAGCGAGGGTATCCGGAATCGAAGAAGCGGTTTATATCGAATCAAGAACTGATGAATTTGGATCTATCGACCGTGTTTTGATTCGAAGCTATAAAAGCGATAATATCCCCGAAATCATCTGGTGGTGGACAAATCGTGACAGAAACTTCCGTAAATATGTTGGCGAAAAAGAGGATGGGTATTATGTCAAACCTCCAGTTCCATCACGAGTAAGTGACCTTGGTGTGAAAGATGTTTGTCTTGTTTTTGAGAACGCTTTAGCTCTATTGCTAATCGAGCGTTTGCGATTGTATGGGCCAAACGACTCACTATCTTCGATTCTTAGCGCGCTTGGCGTTCAAGTATAGACACCCTAAAATCCAAAATGATTACTGGTCAACTACACAGGAGTGGTTCTATCATGCCCACAAATAGTAATCTCGCACTTGGTTGGTTTGATGTTTTCGCTTATTTTTCAATAATCCTAGTTTGGGCTTTTATCGGTTTGATAGCCGCACAGCAAATTCTACTACAACTTACTGTGAATCCCATTTTATGGCTGGTTACTGCATTGAGTATTATCCTATCTTTCCCAGTACCAATTACATTGCTATCATGGAAACTGAAAGATAATCTGAGCCATGTGGATCCCCAATGGAATTTTGCTATTCGTAACGTTAGTATTGGTGAATATGAACAGATGATGGATGAATACATCTCTGCTTACCCCCTTCTGGTATCTAGGGTTCATGCCTTTCGATTTATTTTCTCAATATTGATTGCGACTGTTTGTCTAATCGTTCCCTATTCAATGAGTCAACAATCCCTTGATGTCCTATTCCTTTCGCCAACAGTATTCGGCGCCATCATTATTCTACTTGGCATTTCGCTGACTGCTTCCATTCTACCAGCAATGCCCGGTCCGTTGAGCGATGAGTTTCCAGTTCATGATATCGATCCATTCCGAAAGGCTCTCGCATTACTATCGCAGGTGCCCGGACTATATTGGCTTGGATTGAATATGACTATTGGTGAATGGGAGGGGTATTATTCACTTAGAGATCCAATCGTATCTGCAAGAGTAGAAGGAATAGAGAGTGTTCTTGTAATAAGGTTTGAAATAGATAACAAAGGCCGCCTACTCCAAATGGAATTCAATAATGAAAGTGACCATCAGAAGTTCCCGTTAGCAGAGCCTATCTCTAACCCATCACTTGATATAATAAAAGGCTCAATAAGGACTATTCTTAGGTGGTACATGGAAGTGTCCGAAGATCCTGACTTCCTTCAGGAGGTACTTGATGATCTGGGTAATTGACCGGAAAATAGACACCTTTAATTGGTATTCTGGGTGGAACCTCTTTGTAATTACACTTGGAGATGCATTGTCGATGGTTTCACCTAACTGGACAAACAAATGGATTCTAATGTATATGGCCGGTTTGATAATTCAAGCAATTCTCTATCCTTTTATTGCCATTACTAAACCTGCTTTCCTAGTGAGTCATCTCTATTTCTACGATGTAGTCATTATATCTCTTGGTTCCTTAGTGGTGCAAGTCATCGGTTTTGGCATTATAATGAACAAGACCAACGACATGGATCCTGCCATCTATGGACAGGGACGCCCCTTCAAACACAAGCTCCGTGAAGAAGACGAGGAAGAAGCTACAAGAAAACCAACCTTTGCTGAATAGGCTTCAGCAAAGGAGTTTTGTATTTTACCAAGTGATTGAAGGGAACAATCTATCTGGTATATGCGGTGGAATAAACCCTGGGAACCATATATCCACAAATGGCAGGTATGGTGCAATAAGCAATACCACGATGATTACAATCGCGAATGTAAGAGTATGAATCGCATTGACATAGGAATAGTATGGTCTGATGTATGCATAAAATGCGAAGGCTGGAATTGCCAAAGCTGCCATTGCCAGTATCTCCACTGGTGTGAAGAAGAAGAACATTGAAACTGGCCACAGGAAGTAGAATATTGCTGTTATTTTCTCACTTGAGGTTTCGTGGTGAGCAATCTTATGTATTCCATCAACACCTTGACTCAGGAAGAATACAGGAATTAGTAACCACCACTGAAGACCAACAAAGAACACTGCACCAGCATAGAATAGGAGGTCTCCAAGACTCTCGAATCTTTCCCATAGGGGATTTCGACTGAAGTACTCAGTAGCCTCAGTCATGAAGTACCCAATCATTTGCATTAGAACAAGCCATGGAAGGAAGATGAATGAAATTATAATCATTATAACCGCGGCTTTGGGCAATTCGGGAATCTTCCCTTCGTGATAGTTGTCGAGAGGATAGATTCCATGTAATGTAATTGCGGTAATGAACGCCAAGATTCCACTGGGGAGAAAGAACAGAGGTTGTAGAAGAAGACTGAGTGGTCCTAAAAATAGATACACATTTCCGGTTAATGATTCAGGTAGCAGATACCAAACAGCGAAAACGACTAGAAGTTCAGGAACAAGCATTTTGAATCTATAATCTTGAAAGAATTTCATAATGGAACCTGGTTCTTTGCTACTCTCTATCTCCAAATTGGACACCAGCCTGTGGAATGACCTCGTCCATCTTGTTCTCTCTCTTAAGGATTACCTTCATGCAGTTTTCAGATTGGGAAATCAAAGAAGC
>JARGGA010000100.1 GCA_029210805.1 Candidatus Thorarchaeota archaeon | reverse complement strand
CATCAGTGAGTAGCCATCCCAAAACATTCCGCCTGATGCGGCACACTGACCGAAGGAAATGACGTACTTGGGCTCAGGCATCTGTTCGTATATCTTGCGGAGTCTTGGGGTCATCTTCTTTGTGAGTGAACCAGAAATCCACAGGACATCAGCCTGCCTTGGACCGAAGAGTGGTAGCATTCCAAATCGTTCAATATCCCATCGGGACGCAACTGCTGCAGCACCGTCGACCATACAACATCCTAAACCGAATTGTACTGGCCATGGGCTGTGACCACGTCCCCATCTGAGGACGTATTTGAGTGGTGGGAGATTCTGTAGCCATTTGAGATATATTGGTGCTATCCTACCCCATCCATTTCTGAATAGGTCATAGAATATCCACATGAAGTATTTTCCAATCTTAAGTATAAACGGCAACCAGAAAGCAAAGATCTTTCCAGGGTTGGAAATCTCCTTGGGATCGACCTTGAGCTTCGCGGCCCGTATTTTGGCCAATCTCCGTTTGCCAAAGTAAATTGGAGCGTAATTAGCGAACCAGATTCCTGTGCTGTGAGGATGTCCGCCGTGCCGTTGTGCAATCTTGAAAATGACAAAACTCTGTGACCATGAGAGCATGAAGAAATGTCTTCGTTCGTCTTCAAGGAAATAGCCCATCATAGTGACAGCATTCAGAGAGTTAACGTAACCATCAATGCCAGCGTGTGCTGAAGATTGCTCAAACTGAAAGTCATCTAATATTGCAGTTAGATTCTCCAATGGCGCAAAAGCCTGACCAACAACAAGTGTGGGACCCTTCTTTTTGATTCTCATAGGGTAGAAGCGGTCGTGCCATTCGTGTGCACCAACGTGCTCATCATAAATGACACCCTTGTGGTCTTCTGTTACCTGTTTGACAATCTCAAAGCCTTCAGCAATTTCGGCTTCGTCACCTTCGTATGCAACCATCAATGTGCAGTGGTGAACTGGGAATGGAAACTTCTCCTCAGAGTCCCAAGCACCCTTCTTAAGATCGGTATATTTGCTCTCTTCAAATTTCATTGTGAAGGGTAGAGGTCCCTTTTCGAGGATAGCCTCAATAGAATGAACCATCAAATAATTCTCTGGAAAACTAGCAACAATCACTTTGATAGGTTCCAATTTCTTAATCTTTAGTTTGACCTTAGTGATGATACCAAGAATACCTTCAGTATCACAGAATAGGTCGGTATCGGATGTGTGGATTATCTTGCCTGTTGGGAGAACGACTTCCATCTCAAGGACGTTCTTATTGATGTTACCGTACTTAAGCGAACCAATTCCATCTCCACCTTGGGCTACCCATCCACTAATTGTGGCTGCGAGACCTGATGAAGGATAGCATCGAATGTCCATATCTATTCGATTCAGTTCATGCTGGAGGTTTGCCCAAGAAATGCCTGGTTCTACGAGGGCATATTCCTCGTCTTTGTTAACTTCGAGGACATTGTCCATCTGTCGGATATCAACGCTGATTCCGCCTTTTCGTGGAATCGCCCCACCATACCCTGATGTACCAGCTCCTCGTGGGACAAGAGGAATCTTCTCATCATTGGCAACTTTATAGAGTTCCTGAATTTCTTCCGCGGTTAATGGCTGAACGAGAGCATCTGGCTTGTTATTCATTAGCCAGCCGACTTGCTTAGGCAAAGCACCAACATCTGTTGATTGGATAATCAACTCGTGCTTCTCAGTAATGAGTCGGTCCCCGAAGATTTTAGACAATTTGCCAATTTGTGTTTTCTTGAGTCCCATGAGAGATATCTCCGTACATACGGTGTTGATACCTATTAACGGCGAGGAGGAGAAGAGTACCATAAAAACCTAGCGAGTAGTTGACTTTTCCTTTCATCATGTAATTTCGCTCTCCAGTGGAAAGGTATTTGTGGTACATTGTATTGCGAACTGTAACACCTAGGAATGTTTCATTAAGGCATTTCAAAGGCACACCCAGAGGTACTAACCCATGCGATTCCCAACGCTTGAAGCCCATAACCTCCAGGAAATAGCGTACACATGCGCCCAGTGCAGTTTTTGTCAAATTGGCAATGGAGCATGTCCAACGTATAAGGTCAAGAGAAGAGATAGTTATTCCGGCAAGGGAAAAATGGTTCTCACAAGGAATCTTCTACAAGGCCGCCTAAAACCATCAATTGGTTTGCCTGGTTTAAGGGATGCGATATTCGGATGTACCCTTTGCGGCGGATGCGAAGAAATCTGTCAGGTTGACATTCCTTTCGTCAGAATCTACCAGCTACTGCGGCACGATTTCCTCAAGCGAGGAATGTGGCCAGAAGAATTGGCAATGGCAAGGGATACACTTCTCAAGAGCAACAATATTCAGGGACAATCCCAGATGGATCGGCTTGAAGGATGGTCTTACTGGCATCCTGATGAGGATAGTGTTCTCGATCTACAAGGCAAGGAATCAAAGACCGCTCTCTTTATGGGATGTGCTTCATCATTCAAGGGAGTTTCCATTCAAGGCACAATAGCTTCTACTCTGATATACGAAAAAGCAGGTGTGGACTACACGCTACTGGGAGAAGAAGAATGGTGCTGTGGCGCTCCTATGATCATGACAGGAGACTTCGAAACTGCCAAGAAATTCGCGATGCACAATATCGAGAAATACAGGGAACTCGGTGTTGAGCGAATAGTCACAAACTGTCCAGGTTGCTATAAGATGTGGGCTCATGAGTATCATGAGTTCCTGGATATCGACCACGAGTTTGAGATTCTATATGGAGCAGAATATCTGCTAGAATTACTCGATCAAAACAAACTCGAATTCACAAATCCGCTGGATCTGACGGTCACATTTCACGATGGATGTGATGCTGGAAGAAATGCAGGGTTCTATGAGGAACCAAGGAAGGTCATGGAGCATCTTCCCGGAGTCGTTTTCGAGGAATTGCCACATAACAAGGCGAATTGCTACTGCTGCGGGTCAGGAGGAGTTCTGCGTGCATTAGACGAAGATTTCGCCGTAAATATCAATAAGCTCAAGGTGAAGGACATCGAGGCCACAAATGCCGATGTGGTTGCGTCACACTGTCCATCATGCGTTGATTTCATGCACAACAACCTTCCGGGAGCAGGATCAAGCAAGGTATCAAAGGATCTTGTTGTTCTCGTAGCTCAGGCCATGGGCTTCGAATGGGAAGGCCTAGAAGAAATCTATGATTAGAGCCCTTTCGATACTAAGATAAGAGGTAGCGCGAAGTCCCTCAGTAATGTGCGAGAATATCGACCTTGTTGAACGTAAGTGGGTCTTTGAAGAGATTATAGAACATGTGCCACCATTCAAGTGGCTACGCCCTAATCTTCAAGTTCTCGCTCAACTTCTCTTGGTTGAAACTGTTGGAATTTTCGCGTTTCTCTATTTTCAGATGCCATTCAACGCCGTAGTGTTTGGCTCTTTAGCAATTGTGTACACAGTAATTTGGTCGGCCGGATGTCTCTATGTCATACCTTGGCTACGCCGTCTTAGGAATCCAACAAACGAACGAGAACTCAAGGTCCTTTCAAGATATAGAGAACACCTTCTCTATAATCGGCAATATGAATTGGTAGGAAGTGTTCTTGCATTTGCAGGCGTTGCGATATATTTGAGCATAGACACACAAATACTTGAGGGCTTCCTTGGAACAGGTTTCGGGAATCCTCTACTATTTGTGTTGATTCTGGTACTTTCTTGGGATATCGCCTACAGGTTATGGCTATCATTTCTCACAACGCTGTTAGCGGCACGAAGATCTATTGGACTTGCAAGAGCGGCTAGAGGTAGGAGAGGTCTTGAATACACAGCCTATTCAGAGGTTCATACCTTGAAACGGCTTGACATGATGAACCTCTATTGGGCCGCAACGGCAGTTTTGCTCGTTCCAATTGCATCTGCTTCGCCACTCCTCTTACTAGGCATCATTGGTTTTCTTGCGGGTACAGTCTTTCTGTCTGCGGTCAGTCTGATGGCAATGGAAACAGTACCATGGTTTCCACCTGATGTAGAGAGCATACTATATCGTGAGAAATTTGCATATGTGTCAGTGTGCAACAAGAAGGAACCTCACACAACACCTGTTATTTTTGGATATGATGGAAAATATCTCTATTTCGCCGTGAGCATAAAATCTGCGAAATACCGAATAATTCAGAACAACGAGAAAATTGCAGTTCTAGTGGACATGCGAGATAGTCGCAATGTGATGAACAACCGCACAATACTAATGAGGGGCAAAGGCCTCATTCTGGGAGAGCTTTCATTATTTGGAGTTCTTCGGCTATTTATTAATGGTCTCTGGATGATTAGAGTATATTCTATCTTTAAGAGGAAATATCCCAAGTATACAAAATACTACAAAGAGCAATCTGAAAATATACCACGCGCATGGCAGAGCAAGCCTTTCATATCTAGAGTACTTGTTCGACTTGAGCCGGAACAGGTAACCTATTGGAGAGAAGCAAGACCAACTCAACTGAGGGTGTGATTAGGAAGTTGTCTATTACAGAGAAAGCAGTTACACCTCAAAATCAGTTGCCAAACGAGGCACTACGAATAGTGAGTAATGGTTTCTTCGCATATCTTGCAACGGCTGAAGAGAACTGTAATCCTCACATCACCACGATGTTCTACATCTGGGATGAGGAAACTGGACGAGTTTTCCTCATCACTGGGGAAAGAACTAGAAAGGCGAAAAACATCAAGAAAAACGACAGAGTTTCCGTGACTATTGATGAAAGGGATCCTGAGTCTCCTGCAGGAAATCGAGGGGTTATGATAAGAGGTCGTGCAAGACTTATCTCAGTAGAGGAAATGGGTGATGTCCTAATGAATTTCTATCTAGAGAAATATCTTCATTTCCTTCAAGAAGGTTGGGCATTGGGGTCACGTGTCGTCATAGAAGTTACTCCTAGAATCATCAGCTATTGGAAAGGAATTCACTTTCACAGATGGGAAAATCCAGCCTTCATGAAGCGAGGATGATTATCCTGGTGGTGTTGTTAGTTTCCTATAGTAGTATAGAACGATGACAAACATCACAATAGAGACTAGAGCAATAATGAATAGATCGGCGCTAAATCCTAACAATACATACCCAACAGTCATGTAGATTCCAATGAGCAAGTGCATCATAATAGTTGCAACATTGGAGGGAACCATTTGGGGAGGATTATCATAGCAGCGAAGGGCCGTTTTAACTCCAATATACGCTAGGGGTAGAATGGTCAAAGCTAGAAGAGATTCGAAGGCAATCATCTGAAAGAGAATAAAAATGGGATTCCATGCAAGTGTAAGGAGGATAATGAAGGCATACCCTTTCGCGGCATGTTTACGCCCTAGCCGCACAACAATAGTTCTCTTTCCTGCGTCTCTATCAGCATTGAAATCGGGAAATTCATTGATGTATAAAACACCTGCAATAAGAAGAGCAAGAGGAACAGATGCTATAATCGGTTCCCAAACGAACTGAACTGCTTGAACATAGTACGCTCCAAAAGTCATCAGAACTCCAAAGTTCAGACCGATGAATACTTCTCCAATTCCTCTCTTCACGAATCGGAATGGAGGTGCAGTGTAAAAGAATCCAGAACCTGCGCCTATGACTCCAAGCACTAGAATGAATATATCAATGGTAAGAGCAAGGTACACACCGATGATACCTGCAATAGCAAAGAACACGACAGCCTCTGCAAGAACTTCACGAGGAGTTAGGTATCCGAGCTGAATCATTCTGCTTCCACCAGTAAAAGGTCGGATGAACTCTCTATTGATATCATCACTGCCAGTATTATCGGAAGTGTGATCGAAATAATCGTTGGAAACATTAGCAGCAATGTGCAAACAGACACCAGCTATAAGAGAGAGGAGAAATACATCCCAGAGAAAAGTACCCATCGTACCCCAAGCGATAGCCGTTCCAAGAAGAACAGGTGTTATAGAAGCTGTAAGAAATGGGGCACGAATTTCAAGAAACAATGCCTTTGCCTTACTGGGCCTTTCGCTAGGAGTTTGAGTTGATTCAGTCATTGCAGCCTCTCCGAGTGTCTTGCACCACCTTGTTTCGGTTTCGTTCAAAAATCTTCCTCATGGTGAGAATTCCTTAATAGGGGATGTTGATTCTTTTGCACATACTCAGCAAACAAATCGGAGCGACACGAATTGCCTGAACGAGATGGTGTCACCACAGAGGACCAAAATTTGGACCCATACAATCAGGTAGAATCATCTAATGGCGAAATGGTGTTCCTCAATGACCTTACTCAAAGTGAGATTATTCAAAATCGTTTGAAGATTATTGATGATGAAATTGACAAACGGCTTAGCGTTGATAGTGGAGAACCCAAAATTCTCTATGAAACAGCAGCACATCTATTGAAAGCTGGGGGCAAAAGACTTCGATCACTTCTTGTTGTATTATCTTGTGAAGCTGTTGGCGGCGAAACGAAGAAGGCAATTCCATTTGCAGTTGCCACAGAGTTTACTCAAACAGCAAGTCTAATTCATGATGATGTAATCGACGAAGATTCGTTACGGAGAGGAGTCCAATCAGCTCATGAGAAATTTGGTCAGAAGATGGCGATTCTTGCTGGAGATTTGCTAGTTGCTCAGGCTATTCGAATGATAGGATCATTTGCTACATCAGAGATACTAGTTGATGTTGCTGAAGGTGGCATTCGTATGTGCGAAGGTGAAGCAGCAGATATGCTCATGCGTGCAGACAATCCTAAAGCCATGACCAAGAAAAGCTATCTGGAAATGATTGAGAAAAAAACCGTGGCTTTCATCCGAGCTGCTATGAATATGGGCGCCTCGATAGGAGGTGGGACGCCGGAACAGTGCGAAACATTGGGTGCATTTGGCGAGAATATTGGATATGCATTCCAAATACGAGACGACGTTCTAAATATCATATCATCGGAGAAGATAGCAGGAAAATCTGTACACACGGATTTGCTCTCACAAAGATGCAGTTATCCTTTAGTGCACGCTCTAGATTCATGCTCCAAGGAGGAACGCGATGGATGCCTAAGAGACCTCTCTAATGGAGATACCACAAGTGCATTGAATCTAATACACGTGACCGATGCAATACCTCATGCCATTGAGCTAGCTCATGAATATGTGGCCAAAGCCAAGATGGCATTGAAAGGTTATGATTTTGCTAACGAATCTTTACTCAAGATGGTTGCTGATTTTATTCTGCAACGTTTGCACTGAATTCATTCGGCTATCTCAAATAGAGATTCCATGCGGGAAACAACACCTTCCAAGAGCTTTGATTGTGCCTTCAAACCATTTCCTTGTTTGTCAATGATTTCCCAATAGCCGGAAATTTCTTCATATGTTGGGAGATGCTCTGCCTTCTCACGAAGAGGTTCTACAAGGTGACCACCTCGATGTAGAAGTGAGATGCGGTCAATCACCCGACTGATGTGGCTTTCGTAAGTACTCACGATTTTCTTGATAGATTCTTGATTTGTACACATTAAATCTTGGAATTTCTGAGTGATAGGGTGACTATGAAACTCTGGATTTAGGAACCAGGAGCTCTTTATGAGAGGGGGATTTGCACGATTTAGCAAAGAACGAGGATAAGATGT
Organism: Candidatus Thorarchaeota archaeon; assembly: GCA_029210805.1. Lineage (GTDB taxonomy): Archaea > Asgardarchaeota > Thorarchaeia > Thorarchaeales > Thorarchaeaceae > MP5-2226. Next base: position 1,981 of record JARGGA010000100.1, on the reverse strand, counting down.
AGCACCTTGAATGACAGTCCAACGTTGCTTCCCTTCATAGACTAATGCTTCTGATATAGACTTTATCTGGGAGAGATATTCTGTTAGCATTTCCATGTTCTCTTTTCCATCGGACCCCTTTGTCATCAGCTTTGTCATTTCTTCAGACGTGTCTTCAAGATCTATCCCTCGTAGTTTAAGCTGTAACGCCTGAGCAAGACCGATTTCAACTGCTTCTATTAGCTCTATAGGGGTCTCATTTTCTGCTAAGGTTACAATATCGAGATATTTCAAATCGATATTCTCATGAATCATCGAAACTAGCTCCCATTCAATTGTGTCAAGTGCATCCATGAACGTTTCAGTATCATGCAGCTTCGAAACGTCTTGGCGAATGGAGTCGATTCCCGATTCCGCAGTCAAGGAGAATACCCGATTCATCATATTGCTGAGCATTACACGATGTTTTCCGCCTCGCAACACCAGAACGTTCTTGTCTTCCAATTCGCGTACAACATCAACAGTGTCAGATCCACGAAGCTTGATAGGCTTCACAGATATTTCTGCGTCAAATTGTGATGGTAGATTTTCGCCTTTGACATGCTGAACGGCCATCGTTTTGACAAGCCCAACATAGAGACATAATTCTGTAAGCTTTGTGACGGCACTAATAGCAGCTGCACTTGAATAACCTGCTTCTAAGAGGAGATTTCTGGCGGCATCTTCTCTTGCAAGAAAATCTGAAGAATATGTCATATAGTCCAATCCCTATCCAAAGGGAGCTTGTAATAGCCCCTTGCGCAAGTAAGATGTATTATCTCTGTTATATGAGGGTAATTCGTCTGAATAATAGTCAAAGAAGCTCGAACAACTTCGCAACTATTGGGCTGCCGAATGACAGGGGAGTGGGAATTCTACAGCGAATCACATCTTCGAGGTATTTGGAGCCAGTAAGCCTCATTGCAACTTCTGTAAGCGAATCAGTTCGCATCATCCAATCTGCTACTCGGAGTATTGCGAGCGCGTTATAAAGTTCTGAAGCAAATTCCTTCTTCCATTGTCGTTCATAAGAGGAAAGAGGTTGCCCATTATCCAAATGCGAAATTACTGTTTCTCCAGCAATCTCTCCACCAGCCATTGCTGTGGGAATTCCGCCGCCATTCGATGCCATCACATGACCTGCTGCATCCCCAACTAAAAGAACACTTTTTGAATAGGATTGCTTCACTGGACCGCCGACGGGGATGCTTGCACCCACGCGTGAAACAATCTTTGCGTTCCGTACGTGGGGGGATACAATTGGATGTTTTCGAATAAGATGGTCTAGGTATGATCGCAAACTAGAACCTGACTGCATATGTGACCGTCGCAGACCAAATCCGATGTTTGCAGAGGATGCTGATTTCTGAATAACCCAGGCATAACCTCCTGGCGCAACACGGTGTCCAAAGAACATCATAGGGAGTTTGATATCAAAGTCAACGCCTTCCATCACATACTGCAGTGACTGGCTCATATCACGAGTGTCGTTTGTGTAATTTCGGCCAATCGATTTCGCGATAGTGGAACGTGGGCCATCTGCACCAATGATAATTCCTGCTTTGACTTCTTTCAGAGTAGCATTGGAACGGACTTTGAGAACATTGTCACCACTACGGGACACTACTCTTGAGTTAAGAACAAGCTCAGCACCAGCATCTACTGCTTGGTGTGCGAGATGCTGATCGAACAACCCTCTATCAATTACATTGGCTTCAAGACGAAATCTATACTCCTTCGAGTTTGGTGAGTAGAGTGACATGTGCGATGTGCTGTTTGTGACGGTTTCTTTTGGAGCAGCCGCTAACCGTATTGTACGAGGGCTTTTTGGGAACATATCCTTCATTTCCCGAGGTGTAGGAAGATATTCTCCACATTGAACTGGGATTCCCACAATCTTCCTTCGGTCAATCAAGAGTGTCTTGTACCCAGTCTTTGCCAGAATGCGTGCTGCACTACTGCC
>JARGGA010000099.1 GCA_029210805.1 Candidatus Thorarchaeota archaeon | reverse complement strand
CATCTCCGGGCAGGACGTAGTTTATGGGACCAAAAGACCGAGCATAATTCAATGTAATTGCGGCTACAGCGGAAACAAATGCTCCGAGCACAATGCCAGCAACAACCATTGAAGAGCCTAGATTCTTAATGAATCCAACCAATTCGAAGTTGGAGAGTTTGTTACGGCCCTTCGAAATCGCCTCAAAGACACGCTTGTATAAAACAACCGAGAAGTCCTCGAATAATGGTAAGAGGATTATTGCAAAAAGAATCGGTGGTGCTGCAAGGGCTAAGCCAGTAGAGTATCTTGTTAATTGATTGGCTATTGCATATGGATTGGTGGAAAGAAAAGCTGGAATGAAATCTAAAGCAATCGTGAATATCGAGAGCAGCAGATTGAGTCTGAAGAACCAACCCAAAACACCTCTCATCATCTCGCTGCCCAAATCTCTATCTCCCAGCTTCAATCCAGCGGCCTTGGCAATCCTATTTGAAGCAGGATAACCAAATCGGTAAATCCAAGTGAGGATAACTATTATTCCGTAAGCATATGCGTTTGCAGGATTCATATAGAGAGGAATTGAGGGGATAATTGTCACAAGTCCAATTACGAGATAGTCGCGCCAAGATTCACTATAGGCTTTTTGCTGGACCTCAGGGCTTAGTGGTTGCGGTTCTATACCTTCGAAAAGAATATTATCCATCCGGTCCCGCAAGCCATCATAACCATCAGAAACGGGTTCTTTTCCAACAAGTCGCATAATCAGATTGCTGAACTTCATCTTCAATGGGTCCTGTAGTGCCAGTTTAAGCATCAAGACCAATTGTCCGAAAAGAACAGCCATAAACGAAACCATAATCCAAGTGAAATATTCCTGAATTGCATATCCGATGTGAAAGAGGAAATCAGTGAATATAACGGCAAGGAGGCCATTTCCAAGAACTGCATCATCGAAATCAGGTCGAACAATCGGAATACTATTCCAGATATTAAAGAGGAAAAAAGATATGCTCTTCACAAAGAGTAATGCAATAAAGGCTTCAATGAATCGGTTCCGTTTCTCCCCGAATAATGTAACATATGCCAGTGTTATGATTAAAGCGGGAAGGAATTCAACAATAATAGTGAAAGGCGTTATATCAGACATGATAAGGCACTCCAGCTTAAGATGGAGAGATAGACATCCAAATGCAAGTAAAAAAGGTTAGTGGGACTGAATAGAAACTGTTACCAATGTATAAGCCACACCGAATTATTAATTAACAATTGCTCATCTAAGTGGATTCAGGAATTCTTAGGTGAGATGAAATGGAGATTAGCAAAGAACTAGCAGATGCTATTAACGATCAGATTAATTTCGAGTTGTACAGCGCATACATCTACTTGTCCATGGCAGCCTGGTTAGAGGAGAACAACTTACCAGGAATGGCTCATTGGATGGAAGTGCAATTCAATGAAGAGTATGCTCACGCAATCAGATTCTATCGACACATTATTGAACGTGGAGGCCGTGTGATATTCAAGGCAATTGATGCACCACAAACTGACTGGGCTTCAGCTCTTGACGTATTTGAAACTGCATACGAGCACGAGAAGGTCGTAACCGCAAGAATCTACAAGATTGGGGAAATTGCTAACAAGGAAGGCGACAAGGGAGCTCAAAGTATGCTCCAATGGTTCTATAAAGAACAGGTAGAGGAAGAAAAGAATACCAGCGAAATCAGAGACAATCTGAAACGAGCTGGAGATTCACGTCAAATCCTATTCATGTTGGATAGAGAGCTTGGAGCAAGACCACCTGCCCCGGCACCACCACTCGATTCAATGGCCCCATAATTGAAGAAACTCCGGACATACTCAAGAGTCTTGGACCGGAGTTTTCATACTTTTTGAATCCACCAATCTAAAAGACATCATCAGTATAGTACTTATTGCAGTATTGCAACCTAGACCTCTGGTGAAAACAATGTTGCTGCCTGATGATATGATTGAAACTGTGGTAGATACAGTTTCGGGCATTAAAGCTCTTGACTATGTAATAGGCATTTCGCAATTCCATAGAATACAAGCGAGTCCCGGTTTGATGGATTCACTTGAGTACGTCAAAGCTGAAATTGAAAAGATATCGAGTGTTAAAACGAAGATTCACGTCTATGATGTCAAAGGAGAAGGCTCCATTGGAAAGTGGGAAAATCTTTTTGGTTGGTCAGTGGAATCGGGAACACTGGAATTATTAGAACCCGAAAAGAAAACCCTTGCAGATTACTCTAGTGAACCTATTTCTCTAGCTGTTTTCTCTTCAAATTCACAAGTTGAAGCAGAGGTTGTTTATGTTGGCAAAGGTCTCCTACCTGAAGACTATGAAGGAAAGAATGTGAAGGGCAAAATTGTTCTTACAACATCAAGGGCATCCCTTGCTCACAAAGTCGCGTGCATTGCAAATGGAGCTGCTGGAGTATTGACCTTTGTTCCCCCATCGGGGAAGGATGAGATAGCCAACCTACGACGATATGAAGGATTATGGCCAGAACAGGGAGAGAAGGACGAAGTCAGATTTGGTTTTGCCCTTACTCAAGCAGATGGTGTGAAGATGAGAGATTGGCTGCTTGAAGGAAAGACAGTCAAGGTTAAGGCAAACGTTAAGGCAGAGCTAGGACAGGGGAAACAAGGCGCACTCTCAGCACTTCTTGAAGGCAAGGATAAATCAAAGGAGATTTGGCTCGTTGCACACATCTGCCATCCACATCCTGGCGCAAATGATAACGCCTCAGGTAGCGCAGCAATACTAGAAACCCTGAGAACAATCAATCACATGATAACGTCGGGAAAAATAGAGCAGCCAGATTATTCAATCCGTTTTATCTGGATGCCAGAATGGAATGGAATGATAGAGTACATCCATAATGAGATGGAAACTCTCTCGCGATGCAAGTTCGTCATTAATGCAGATATGGTTGGAGCAAACCCATGTTTGTCTGGTTCAATCATGAACATGTTTAGAACTCCACATTCCTTACCAAGCACTTTGAATAATGTGATTTCTCATTGGCTTTGCGTTGAATCAGACAGGAAGCATGATCCATCAAAGGGAGGATCACTTGCACCATTCAAGTGGCAATATCAACCCTATTCAGCAGGTAGCGACCATTACATGTTCACGGATAGTACAGTATCTATTCCTGCGATTATGCTAAACCAATTTCCGGACAAATTCTACCACACGTCAACAGACACAGTGGATAAAATCGATGTGGGTCAGATGGCCAGAGCAGCCAGGGTAGTAACTCTCTCAGCATTGACCCTTGCACATCCCAGATTTGTGTGCAAGGAACGTTTACTAGCCATTGTTCGAAATGAGGCAGCTGAGCTAATGCAGAAGGTCACAATTGACGGAACGACCACTCTCGGAAGATGTCTGGAAAATCCAGAAAAGGCGTACCCAAGAATCCTAAGATGGCTAGGATTGGCAAAAAACCTTGGAGTGAGGACTCTTGACCAAGCAGAAGAAGAGTGGTACTTGATAGAAGAGCAGAAAGAGATCAAAGATGCACTAAAGACCAGTCTTGAAATGAATTACACAACAGAGATGGTTGTTGCTCGTAAAGCGTATCTTGGAGCTTGTGCAGAGGTCGGTCTCGAGGCAAAGGATGAGAGTCAATTCGATTTAGAGGCCTTTGAGAAGAACACACAGGTGAAGAGAAATCTAAAGTACGCATTGCCACCGTCATCTCTTGGCAATCTCGATCCAGAAAGATTTGTCAAGTATGTGCAGCTCTTTGAGAAACAGCCTCATTTGGGAAGCTGGATAGATGAGCTGCTTAATCTCTCGGTAGACTGGACAAGGTTAGAAGATATTTGGGACAGGCTATGTTTCCAATTTGGCAAATTTGATCTTACCATGCTAGAGGGAATTGTCAGTGACCTTAAGGACTTGGGAGTTCTTGAAGTGCGAGAAGAGTGATGGTAGATATGGAAACGTGGCTCTACAAGAAGGTGGTCTTTGCTGGAACATTCGACCATCTTCATGAAGGGCACAAGTATTTGCTTAGAACTGCAATGAAACTAGGCGAGTATGTAGGAATAGGTCTCACAACCGACAAACTGCATGAGAATAAGAAAGGAAGGGAGAAAATTCAAGATTTTGAAGAACGTAAACAAGCTCTAATCGACTTCTTCAAAGAAGAAAACGCCACAGAGAGATATGAATTCTTCCCTATCGAAACGAAAGAGGGAGGTGCTGATAAGATGGAAGATCTTGAAGCACTAATTATCTCAGACGAGATTTCTGTTGTCAACAATGCATTTGAGATAAATGAGCTAAGAGCACAGAACGGTCTTACGCGATTTCACATTTTGATAATTCCACGTGTGCGTACAGATGATGGTCGACCCCTTTCATCTTCAAGAATAAGAGATGGTGAGAGTTTCCAGGGCGCTAAATTAGTTCAGTAACTATCGCGGAAAAAACGAGTACCTCGAATGAAGTTCTGTGTACTGAGGATGATTCATCAAATCGATATACTCAGTAGCTGCAGCAACTTCCTGCACAGTTAGGCGATCATGTTGACTCAATAACAATAGCTCGGCCCCTAGAAGAGCACCACCCCATTTTTGGATGATATTTTTTAGATTGGGTACGTGGGGGAGCATACCAATTGCCTCAGCTGCTTTCAAGTCCAAACCGTTTCCAAAGGCTCCTGTAATATACAGATTCTGAATCTCGGCTGCAGTGAAATTAGATTCAAGTAATAGAATTTCAGTCACCGTGCGTATAGCAGCTTTAGATTGTTGAAGCATTCGGATATCCATTTGATTGAGATAAATCGGAGAAGCATTTGCTGATTCTCTTGTGAGCCAAATACCATAGATAGAATCTCTATTAAAAAGATGAGGCGATGTGGAGAGTCGATTGATAGAGCCTTCTTCATTCAATAGATTTGCTTGTAGCAATGCATGGAGTGCAGATACTGCGCCAACTCCACAGATGCCGAGTGGCGTTTCATTGCCAATTGTTTCCACGTTAAGCGATTGAGAACCGCAATCATAGTGGACTTTGTCGATAGCCCCTTCTGATGCCTTCATTCCGCATGCAAGAGACATCCCTTCAAAAGCAGGTCCTGAAGCGGCGGATGCAACCAGCAACTTGCCATTATGCTGAACTATCATTTCTGAATTAGTGCCAATATCCAGTGCAAGACTGGGATAGATATCAGTGGCAATACCAAATCCGAGAATAACGGCTAGAGCATCAGAACCAACAAATGACCCAATTAGCGGCGGAGAATAGCATGAGGCGTTTGGCAGATCAAGTCCTACATCAACTGCATCCAAGTTCAGCACACCTATATTTTTGGATGTGAACGGTTCCACCAGAAGCGAATTCAAAGGAAGATCAAAAAATAGATGATGCATGGGGGTATTCCCAACAATGACAACATCATGGATTTCTTTTGGTGAAAGGCTATTGTCTGAAGTTAACGTTAACACATTAGAGGATATTGCTTCTCGAATTAACTGTGTAAGATTTGTTTTCTCGCTACTGTCAGAAATCTGATGCCTAATTCGGGAAATGACGTCTTCACCAAATCGGATTTGGGGGTTTTCGAATGATAGAGAGGCTATTTTCGCGTTCTTCTTTGATATATCAAACAGACTCATCGAAACTGATGTGGTTCCGATATCAATCGCAACTCCATAACCAGACACTATCTCGGCTTCCCAGAAGATTCCTTCTACGCGGTGCAGGTCATCGCACTATCATAACTGGACAAGAAGCTTGATTCGCAACTTTATCGCTTATCGATCCAGTGAAGAGTCGTCGAATGCCACTAAGACCTCTAGAGCCCATTATAATCAAATCTGCACGCCGCTCGTCTGCAATCTCAATAATACGAGCTGCAGGATCCCCGTGATCAATTAGATCAGCCACAGGAGTTGTTCCTGCAACTTTCTTAGCTCTAGAAAGTATGTCTTCTCCGACTTTTTGAAGTGATAAGAATGGTTGATCAGACACAGTATCTCCATAGGGCGTAGCTGACACTAGCATAGGAACTACATGAAGAAGAATAATCTCAGCATTTAGAGGAACGCCAATGGCGCACCCATACTTAACTGCCTTCTTAGAATAATCTGAACCATCAACGGCAACTAGTATAGTTTTAATCTGTACCTTAGAGTCCTCGCTCATATCTCATCCTCTTTGCTATCCTAATACTACCAGCCTTATACAAGTTTCCCCAAATGAGAGTGCTATGCTTCTACTTGGTTAAATCAGCGAAGGTTAACTTGGCGCGTACTAGATTATGGATTATTTCTACGAGGACCTCTCGCTTTACTCGAACTTGTTCCATTGAGTCTCGCTCTCTCAGAGTCACAGTGTTATCTTCTAGTGATTCATAGTCCACAGTTACACAAAATGGAGTTCCAACTTCATCCTGTCGACGATAACGTCTTCCGATTGACCCGCCTCGATCAAATTGAGTCACTAACCCACTATCTAGTATTTCATTGTAAATCACCTGAGAGGGTGCTAATAGCTCTGGCTTCCCCATCAGAGGAAAGACAGCCACTTGTATAGGTGCGAGATGAGGTGGAAACTTCAACCAAGATCGCTCTTCATCTTCATCATAACTGTTGTCAATTAGACAGAATAAGGGACGTTCAACACCAAATGCAATTTCTAATACATTTGGAACGACTGACTGCTTGTTAGCTTTCACGCTCATTTTCTCTTTCGAGAACTCTTGGTGTCTGGTGAGATCATAATTGCCACGGTCATGGATGCCACAGCATTCCACCCATCCAAAACTACGAGTATGAATCTCTACATCCCAAGCATCTTCTGCGTAATGGGCTCTTTCAGTAGGCAGGTGCTGGCGAAGTCGCATGTTGTCAGGAGTAAATCCCATGCCACTGAATATCTTGTATGCTAGATGTACGCACCAGGCGTAGGCAGGTTTTTGGAAGAAGCCCTTCTTAATTGCGGCAGACATCTCTGTCATAGTGACCTTGTCGCTTCCGGATTCCTGTTCTTGATAAGTTAGAAGTGGTAACATATTGTTCTTGATATCTTCAAAACCAGGCCAGTTCTTTTCATCTTCTTCGAGAATGAAAATCTGCCCCTCTACCTGAGTAAATTCTCTCAGCCTTAGCATACCTTGACGAGGAGAAATCTCATTCCTGTAGGCCTTTCCAATCTGGAAGACAGAAACTGGAAGTTGATCCCTGAAGAAAGTGAGGAAACGCTTGAAGAGCAAATATGTTGTTGTGGCTGTTTCCGGACGCATGTACGCTTCCTGATCAAGACCCAGTTTGGTCTTGAGCATCAGATTGTACTGCTGAACAGGACCGAGTTCACTCTTGCATGATGTACAGCGAATTTTCAATTCTTTGATTTTCTCAGTCATGTCATCCAAAGAGAGACCCTTGAGTGATGCATCATCAGATGCTTCTTCGATTAGGTTATCTGCACGATAGACTTGATCACACTTTGTACACTGTGTTATTGAATCACTGAAACCATCGAGGTGTCCTGAAGCCTTCCAAACAATCTGCGGAGAAACGGTAGGACATTCGACCTCCCAGAAATTTGAGCGGACAAAAGAGGACCTAATCACATTTTCAAGCCTATTCTTTAGTAGCTTGCCCAGAGGAGCGAGATCGTAAAACCCAGAGCTACCTCCGTAGATTTCTGGTGAGGGCCCCCAATAGAAACCTCTCTTCTTAGCAAGACTGCTGATAACTTCGTTAAAGTCACGCTCTAAAGCCATAGTCCATAACCTCGCGCAGGCAAGTAAGGTGTAGACTTAAACCCTATGGTGTGCCTTGAAGAACACCATGCCACCAATCTTATTAGGAAAAACAGCAGGTCTTTCCTCTGGTGGCTAATTTGGTCGAGGATTCCCGAATTTCAGGTTTTTACAAACTATCTCTTGAAGAACGAGTAAAGAAACTAGCAGAAGTTACAGGTATTCCCATTGAGGACTTGGAACCATTGGCAGATCCTGGCAAGATGGACATGGAGATTCTCGAGCACATGATTGAAAACGTCGTGGGTTCCATGACAGTACCTCTTGGAATAGCCACGAACGTACGGATCAATTCCAAAGACTATCTTGTGCCAATGGCTATCGAAGAACCATCAGTTGTAGCCGCAGCAAGTAATGCCGCGAGGATGACAAGACCCTATGGAGGGTTCTTTGCAACAGACACAGGACCCATTATGATTGCCCAGATTCAGTCAATCAATGTGCCTGCGCCATTTGAAGCAAAACTGCGAATCATTGAATCAAAGGACAAGATATTGGAGCTCGCCAATGAACAGGACCCCATTCTTGTCAGATTTGGAGGCGGTGCAAAAGATATCCGCGTACGAATCATTGATTCTTCGATTGGACCTATGCTCATCACGGAGCTCATTGTTGATACTCGCGATGCGATGGGGGCAAACGCTGTCAATACAATGTGTGAAGCATTGGCTCCAATGATAGAGAAAATTGGAGGCGGAAAAGTACTCCTTAGAATCCTATCCAATCTTGCTGAGTTGCGACTTGTAAGAGTAAGAGCAACCTTTGACAAAGAGTTGCTTGGTGGCGAAGAGGTGGTCGATGCGATCATTGCCGCATGGGCCTTCGCAGAAGCCGACCCCTATAGATGCGCAACTCACAATAAGGGCATAATGAACGGAATCGATGCAGTTGTGCTGGCCACTGGTAATGATTTTCGTGCCATTGAGGCAGGTGCTCATAGTTATGCGGCCATGGGAGGGTATAGCTCTCTCACAAAATATGAGAAGGATAATGAGGGAAATCTATTAGGCTCTATCGAAGTTCCAATGGCAGTTGGTCTCATTGGAGGGGCAACGAAAGTGCATCCAGTAGCTCGGCTCTCAGTTCGGATCCTCGATGTGAAAACTGCAGTTGAACTTGGACATGTCATCGCATCTGTTGGATTAGCTCAGAACCTTGCAGCACTTCGTGCACTTGCTTCTGAAGGGATTCAGCGAGGTCATATGTCGCTCCACGCTAGAAACGTAGCGGCTACAGCAGGTGCAAGAGGTGATCTTGTAGATAGAGTCGCGGAGATACTTGTTCGTGAGAAGAATGTCAAAGTTGAGCGGGCTAAGCAGATTCTTAATGAATTCAAGAAGGGTTAGTCCATCATCTAGACAACCGTTACTGATTAAACAATGTAGAGGTAAGTGGATGATTCCTCATCATATTTTGTTGGAGTCCAGCCATCAAGAATGAAGCGGTATGAAACCACGCGACTACCAGATTGTAGATCTTGAGCTATCTTATCTCTTATTTTCTTGTTAATTTCGTGGCCTTGATACAAGGTAACTACAGTGGCTTTTGATAAATCCATTTTGAAGAAGTTGCCTCTAAATACAATGGCTTTAGATTGGAGTTTATGAAGCCAAATCGCAAATCGAGACCACAGCAAACGCAATGGATCAATTTCAATGCCTACTGATTGTGCACCAAATTCTTTGGCGGCCATCACCACTATTCTACCATCGCCAGACCCTAGATCATAGACAACATCTTTGGTGCCAACATCAGCTATTTCCAACATGGCTCTCACTCTCTTCTTCGGAGTGGGCACCCATGGAGCTCCTACTCGAGCTTTCCAAGCGAGCCAGATACCAATGGCAA
>JARGGA010000098.1 GCA_029210805.1 Candidatus Thorarchaeota archaeon | reverse complement strand
AGCAACTCCTGATGTCATGAACGACAGCCCGCGAAAAACAAGGAAGGTTCCACTTGTGGATGCAACAATCGCAATTAGAAAAGCACCCAATATTGCCCGTTGGATAAAAGGAACAGATAGGATAGCAATAAATGCATCAATCATGACGATCAATCCCTGAATCATGTGTTACACAATATCTGTGTCCTCCGTATTCTACTACCTTGGCAGAGGGGCCATACACTTTCACAAGTAAATCGGGGTCCATCATATCACAAGGTGTTCCAATACCAATAACGGTATTCTTCAGCATTAGAACGTCCTTAACAAAAGAATGAATTGGATTTAGATCATGAGTGACCATTACAATGCTAACATTGTGTTCTTGATGGTACTCTCCCAGAACATCTGCAATTAGCGATTGACTTTCTGCATCAGTCCCTGCAAGGGGTTCATCTAGCATCAGGAGTGAACCATCGCTTGCAAGGGCACGAGCGACTAGCACTCGTTGCCGTTGACCCCCAGAAAGCTCGTTGAATGAGTGATTCCAATAGTTATCCATATTTACTCGTTTCAAGGCGTTTCGAGCAATCTCCTTGTCCTTTGTTCGGGCAAAGCGAGGCGGGGCTTTCTTTAGAAGGCGACCCATCAATGCGATGTCTTTGACCTTGATTGGTATAGACATCTCAATCCGATCACGCTGCGGAACATAACGAACCATCTTTCGAATCTTGTTGCTCTCAGTAACTGTATCATACCCAAGAACGCGCATATACCCTCTCTGTGGTCGAAGCATTCCGAGTGAAGTTTTCAGAAGAGTGCTCTTACCAGATCCATTCGGGCCTACTATGGCTAAGAAGGTAGGTGCCTTCACCTTGAAGTTAATATTATGTAGGGCAAGGTCTCCCCCAGGATAACGCACTGCCAAATCCTCTGCTTCGAAGAGTATAGCTTCATTCAACAGGTATTCCTCCATACAGTCCTGAACTGATGCATCCTAATACGACGCGATTATATGGATGCAAGTACTGCTTAATTATACGTCGGAAGTGACAACATGAAAACAGTCGCGGTAGTGTTACTTGGGATACTCCTTGCATCAATTGGATTGATAGGGTTTGTGCCTCAGGTGGATGCCCAGTCCGAACCGGTTCTTCACGTGGCTGTGTCTCTAGATTCGCTTGGAGGAATCGTCGATGTTGTTGGACGAAATTATGTAGGTATCGATGTATTACTGCCGGAAGGTGTTGAACCACATGCCGCTCAATTGCCACAAAGCGCAATCGATGCTGCTTCTTCCGCGGACTTATTGGTATTAACAGGACATTTCACGTGGGAAGAGGATCTTGCAAATCAAACAGGAACTCCATTCATTTCTTTAGAGGATTATGAGGAGTTTGGAGCAGAATTATCCCCTTTACCTGGTAATCATGGAGAGGAAGATGATCACGGTGAGGGAAATCTCCACTCCTATTGGTTACTACCAAAAAATGCAATGGCAATTGCTAATGCTACGCGGGTATCATTGAGTGACCTAGCTCCATCTCATGGTAACACATGGGAGGCAGCCTTTGAAGAATTCGTAGAGGACGTAGAAGAATTCAATCAACTTGTGAGTGAATTTGAGGACGAAAATCATTTCTCCGAGTTGACTGCAGTAGTAGTTTTTCCTGCAGAGGCATATGTTGCGGAAACTTTTGGGATAGAAGTCAGAGCGGTTTTGCAGGAAGGAGACAATATCTTCATTGCAGGAGTAGAATTGCTTGAAGTACAAACTGCACTTTCCAATGGTAGTATCGATATCATTCTTGGTTCAGATATAGCTCGATTGCAGGCAGGAGGAGAGTCAGCAATTCAACTCGCAGAAGACACAGGGTCACAGGTAATCTGGTGGCGCACAGCATTTTCAGCAGGAGCTTCAAACTACCTATCAATAATGACGTTCAATCTTGGTGTTCTTACTTCGTCTTTGGAAAATATGGCAATTTCTGGTGAACCAACAATTAATTACATATCGATTGGAATAGCAGGTTTCTTAGCGGTCGTGGTAGTAGTAGAAACTGTGTTATTATACCAACGCATCAGAAACGAAGAATAGATTCAGACTCTGACATCGGTCCCAAGGCGCATATTGTATACTTGAAATTCAAGTTCTGTGAGCTCATCCTGTATTTTCCTGAATTTCAAATCAAACTCATCTTGTCCGATTGAACCAGCCTTCTTTTCGTTGACGAGTTCCTTGAGCTCTCTCTGCCGCTCGCCAATTTTTGCCTTCAGCTCTTCCCACTCCTCACGATTGCTTGTCATGGTAGAGCTCCAACTCTTACTGGATGATGTGCCTTGCTCAAGCTTGTGAACGGTATCATCAAGTGATTTCTTTATCGAGGCAGAGTCTTTCTCGTCTGTCAATGTTACAACCAAATGAAATAGACCTCATGACGGATATATGGTTTCACATAGGGGGCTCTAATTATATGAAAATCCAAGGCATTAGTAGTACTACTGGCAGTAAGAGAATTGTTCCAAGTGTGATGTTTGTTGCTGCGGTTTCAGCATCTAGACCAAGAGCTGATGCATAAATTACAGTGAACACAGCTGGAGGCATCATTGCCTGAAGGAGAATTACATTTCTTGTTACTGCTGAAAACCCAGCTGCAAGAAGAATGATACCTACAACAATTGGCACAATGAACTGACGTATTGCTATTGTGTTATACGATAACCGTGATAGCTTGATTTTGGATTGCATTCCTAAACTTAGGCCAACAGCAAATAGTGCTAGATAGGTTGTCACAATTCCATTTCCATCAAAGAACGAGTCAAATTCAGTGGGAAATGAGAACCCAGAAAGAAGAAGAATCAATCCTATCGCAGCAGCTATCAAAGGTGGAAATGTCAGTACCTTCTTTATCATCCCGCCTTTGTTATCGCCATTTGAGCTATATGCGGCGGCCATGAATGTTCCAAGGGTTGCAAGAAGTATCATTTGAGAGATTGAGTAGATGGCTATTACTGGAATACCAATCTCACCAATGAATATCAAAGTAAGCGGAAGAGGTAGGAAAATTCCATTGTTGAATGTAACTGTGAGAAGATGGCTTCCTTTTTCAGATTTTTCTATTTCTTTGCCTCTTAGTATTGTTAACATGAGAATAAATCCAAGAAGGTGTATTAGGACGGTGAAGAGAGCAATACCGACCAATTCGTAAAGAGAGGCGGGGGCTGCAGAGAGCATGGTGTCAATAATTATCAGTGGCATCATGATATTGATGAGTGCAAAAGTCACCCATTTGTTGAGAGGCTTCTTTATTCGTTCTACTCGAGAAACAAGAAATCCAAATGCGATGAATACGTAGAAGAGGGCTAAGCGAATTGCCAATTCGTTGACTATCTGCACGAGTAAACACCTAGACGAGGGCGAAAGGAGGTACGGAATAAGCTATCGGTGAGGGCTATTTCAGGAGGGCATCTATTTCGTCAGGTCCTGGCCAACCAGTTCGTCTATCCCACCCTCGATAGCTATAGTAATCATCAAGTTGCAGGTTCAAATCAGGAACCCAATCCTCTGTCATGCTTTCAGGCAATGGTTCGAGTAATTGGTGAGGGAGAACGTCATCTTCAGCGGTAAGACCACATCGAAGATTGAACAATCGCTTCATAGTTACAGCATTGGAACCAATTCGTAGAATATCATCGGGAATATACTTGCTCCCAGTAGCAACATTCAGAAGCTCAACCATTTTTGCGGGTGTAACATCTGGAAAGTGGCATAGAATCATTGAGTCATGAAAGGCACGGAAGTCTTGGCATTTTGCAGCTGTTTCTCCTTTCCCTACACTTACGACTCTATCGGATGCATGAATTCCCAAACAAGGCACATCGATGCCTATGTCAATGGTGTGCATATCACCTTCAGTATGACTCGCTCCCCTTGCAGAAACTGCATAGATTGTAGCTAGACCACTATATGCCCTTGGATCGTGGTTTGGTATCTCCATGCCTTTCACATGTAGTACTTCTTCATCGGCATTGTGTGGTTTTGAGAATCTCAGAGACCCTTCTGCAAGTTCATCTCCTTTGCCATTACGTAATGCGATATCATGGATAATCCGAGCTACTGCGTCCATGTCGCCCCAGTTAATATCCCAGTCTAGGAAACCCTTCTCACACATGTTCATAACCAGAGAAATGATGCTTCCGGTGCTAATTGTGTCTAGTCCATAGATATTGCATAGCCGATTGACTTGAGCAATACGGGAGATTTTTGGATTCTTCATGTTTGTGCCAAAAGCAGCAATTGTCTGAAATTCAGGACCCGCTACATCACTCAATTGTAATTCAGGAACGGATACAATTCGCCCACAAGCTATCGGACACGAGTGGCATGCCTTTCTGCCAGTAAGAATAGATTCCATTGCTTTAGCGTTCAGTTCTGATACATCGAATTCTGATTCTTGGAAGTACTTGATTGGCATATCGTTAGCAGTCATACCACGATCCACATACATTGCGGTTCCTTCTGCTCCAAGAACTGTATGTCTTTCTTTCAGTTCTTTTGAAGTTTTAAGCGCCAATTCTCTGAACTTCTCAGGATTGTGCAGTTTGGGTTTGATTGCCCCATTTACTGTTACTGCTTTCAGGTTCTTTGACCCCATAACAGCGCCCATTCCACATCTTGCGGCGATTCTCTCTTCGTTTACAATGCCAGCAAAACGAACTAGATTTTCTCCTGCTTGACCAATGCAGGCAATTCTTGCTTTTCCTATTGAATTCTTGATTGCATCTTGAGTTTCTTGCGTATCTAGTCCCCACAGATGTTCTGCTGATTCTATCTTAACACTGGAAGTGTCAACATTGATTGTAACAGGCGCCTTTGCTTTCCCGGATATCATAATGCCATCAAAGCCAGCAAATTTCATACCTGCTCCGAAATAGCCACCCGAATTTGATTCGCCCCAAAACCCAGTAAGAGGTGACCTTGCACAGATTACATGTCTACCTGTACATGGAGCAAGTGTTCCTGTAAGGGGGCCTGTCATGAACATTAGAACATTGCCAGAACTTAGAGGATCAGCTGCAAAGTCAATTGTATCATAGAGAACACGGGATGCATACCCACTACCCCCTACAAACTTTCCAGCATACTCTCTATTCAAAGGAATTATCGTAATTTTGTTTGATGTCAGATTTACAGACAGTATTTGTCCAGCGTACCCATACACTGAGAGGTCTCCATCCTGTAGAACGGGTCTTCTTGTAGCACACACAGGCTTGTGCCGCAAACTAGATTGTATCTCACGGAAATTACTACTATTATATAGATTCTATGTACTCATTATACTCGTGAATAAACAATGTCTGGTAATGCGATTGTTATAGAAAATGTCACCAAGAGATTCGATTCAGTGATTGCAGTGGATAATCTGAATCTGGAGATCAAAGAAGGTGAACTCTTTGGACTTCTTGGCCCAAATGGAGCTGGGAAGACCACTGTTCTCAATATTCTAGCCACACTATTAGAACCAACTAAGGGTGGAGCTCAGGTGGGAGGCTTTGATGTTGAGCATGATGGTGAGAATGTTCGAAAGATAATAGGAGTCTGCCCTCAGGAACCTGCTTATTATGGACATCTCACAGGTCGTGAGAATATTGAGATTTTTGGCACATTTCATGATGTTCCGAAAACTGAACTCAAAGAACGCACAGAGCAACTCATCCAAAAGATAGGGATGGAAGATCATGCGGACAGAAAAGCCAAGGAATACAGCGGTGGAATGGTACGCCGAGTTAGCACAATTATGGCGTTGGTACATGAGCCTAAGATAGCCCTTCTCGATGAACCTACTGTTGCTATGGACCCAGTATCTCGACGAGCGGTCTGGGATTTCATTCTAGAACTGAAAGAGAAGGGGATGTCTATCATTCTAACCACACACTACATGGAAGAAGCCGAGTTTCTCTGGATTCCACTCGCACTCTATGGACTTGCTGCAGCCTTTGCATTGGTTGCATATTTCTTTGTAGGGCGGCCAAAAAAAGAAGAACCACCTGAGGTTATAGAATAGAAAGAGTACACAAAAGAGAGGGGACCCAACCCCTCTTCTATTTCCAACGTGTAAGCATCTTTGACCGAGTACCCTTCAGGACGCTCCTTGATTTTATTCGTGCTTTTAATAAAACAAGTCTGCCCTTAGGATTCCGTGTGAATATCAAATCCATTGGGAAGACAAACTTTTTCCACATTTCTTGAAAATCCGCTGCATTTTCCTTACGAATGCCAAAAATCTCTGGGACAGCAAAATAATCTATACGTTTCTTCCCAAATATTGGTGAAGATTCTAGTCTGAGCAAGTATCGAGGTTCTTCGACTGGGTTTAAGACGTCTTGAAGAGCTTGGAGAAAAATAGACTGTTCTCGTCGATTGGCATTCTTGATGTTACAGTACACAGTCCCTTCTTCACTCTCCTCTACTTGTAGAGTATATTCTGTCCAGTGGGTAGTCAGCTCCCCCGAATAGAACAAAGCTTGCAAGACTGCATTTCCCACATTTTTCAGGCTTCGTTTTACGCTTGCATGCCGGAAGAAGTAGGCTATTGATCTGAACGAGGGAAATCTGAATATCCTCCAAAGATATCTATGACTAACTATTTCATCTTTGTAAAGCGGTATGAAACATAGACCGATGCAGAAAACTGTGAGAAGGATAAAGAACAAGGTGAGAAAAGATTCTACAGCCAAATTCAGATAGATGAAGAATTGCCATAGTGGAAGAGGGGAGAATAGCAGTATCAAACTGGAGAGGAGAATCGCTATGGGCCATGATACACTCGAGGCAGTTGTATTAGTTTTTACGATAGAACTGGGCAATTGGACTTTGGAGAACATAACGTCTTCAATCAAACGTACTTCCTTATCTTCATCACCGAGGGCGGTATCCCAATCAACACTCATTTCAGATCGCTTGATGGATCTTTGAAAGATCTGTTCATTTACTTCCCATATTTCCTCCTTTGAGAAGGGAGGTTCTCCAGTATTCAATCTTCCAAATCCATTTTCGATTATTGTTTCATGTTGAGATACTCCGACAAATGCTCTGAATCGGCGAACCATAGTCCTGTAATCTGGTCCGGGATTGTGACTGTCTGGCTCAATGCACACAAGATGCCAAATGTTCGCCGTTTTGTTAGGATTTTCAGGTTGAATTCGAATCGCTCGTCCTCTCATCTGGTTTGAAAGCATAAATGAACCAACTACACTAGATATTACCAGCGAATTAATTGATGGTGCGTCCCAGCCTTCGCCAAGTAGCGATTTGGTTCCGACAAGAATGTTAATCCCTCCAGTTGAAAAGAACTCTGTCACAACTCGAACCATCTTGTGCTTATCATGTGAGAGGACCTTGACAATTTGATAAGTATCAGCACCGGGGACTGACTCGAATTCCATATCGTTTCCAGAGATACCTCTCTCAAATGCCAAATTTCGAAAGAGTTCTTCGGATTCACTAGGAATTACAATGAGAGACCCAGTTAGAATTCCAAGTTTGATTCCAGAAAAATTCGCTCTTCTTAGTGCTTCAAATATCGGAACAACTCCCATCTTGTTTAACTCAGGTGACGTGTCTTTTGCCGATGGCAAGTACTCTTTTCGAATATAGTCGGATAGAACGACCATTCTTAGATTATCGCCATACGACGAAAATTCAGCATTCGCTATATCCACGATGCTATCCATCTTCGAGATACTACGCTTGAGGATTTTTTCAATGAAGAGAGGGTTTCTCAAAAAGACCTTTCGTCGCTCAATTGCTCTCATACTTCTTAGCTTGTTTCTGATATCTTCAATCTCAGACTTGAATTTTGGACGCTTTCCACTTCGAGGATAAAAGATACCTGTAAGAAGTACTTCTAGCCATTCAAGATTGAATTCGGGAATTTCTAGTGACGAATCCGCAATCAGATCGAGCGCGCTTTGAGGTATAGTTTCACCAATATGATGCAAATACACAAGCATGCTTGTGAATAAATCGGGCTCGTCAAGAATTTGATCGATGTGAGCGTCCGAATTCTGTACCCACTTATGTGATCTCAAAAACCCCAGAAATGAATCATTAACAGGTAGGTTTTCTAAGAGAAATGCTACTTCACGTCGGAATGTTGTTATTTCTGCTGCCTCTTCATGCGAGGGACTAGAGAATGCCACCAAATCCTGATGAGGACACAAATTCTTGACGCGAACAAGTTCTGGAACAGATATCTCTGCATCCACGGGTCCACAGAGTGCCATATACCTATCCCACTCTGCGGGTGGAACATCATACGGAGGGGTAGCAGTTAGAGCAAGAAGTCGGATATCTCCGAGTTCGTCAATTAGCGTGGTAAGGCTCTTCCACCAGCTGGACCGCAAATGATGTGCTTCGTCAAGAACAACTGTCTTGATACCTATCTGAAGCAACATTGGAGCGAGGTCCGGAATGGGGGCATTACGATAATTCGTCTTCTTTTGGTTGAGCCAGTCAAAGGCTTTGCGTTCCTGTTTTTCGTCCTCATCTAAATCAGTGTCAGTGTCTTCAACATCTACAGCGTCATCTTCAACGAAGAAGGTTGCAGGATCCTTTCGTTCCTGAGGTGGACTCTCTGGTTCTTCTTCTGGCTCTGGTTCAGGTTCTTCTTTTTTCATAACAGAGTGAAGTAACTGGTATGTACTTACTGTGAAGAAACTCGGTCGACTAAGGTCATAGGACACCCAATCGGGAGTTTTTGCTCCTGGGGGTAGAAACAATTCCTCAAGTCGCTGTACCCATTGGTCCCGAATTGCAAGAGTTGGTGCCAAAACAAGGGTGGGACCGTTGATTCTTCGGGCAACTTCAATTCCAAGAACGGTCTTTCCAGATGCAGGCGCCGCCACAACATGAAGCCGCTCATCATCCATATGTTCACGAAGTTCAGATAATACCCGGGCTTGATACGGCCGCCATTTGAATCTGAATTTCACATCGTCAGGGAATGTTTTCATAATCCTACCACTTTTGGAGTAATTTTCAAAGGAAAGATATACCCTCGTAGAAAGACTCCTACTTCCTCTTCATCCTGAGTGATATTAATCATTTACTACGATTAGGAAGGATGCTTGTTTTCGATTATCCACCTTTTTTCAATCCTCTATTCAAAGAGTAGAATTATATCATTTTTAACAGTATGCTCTTGACTTGGTGCGCGTGGGGTAAGGTGGAGTAAGAGTGAGCAATGCTTGTCAAATTAGGTACATCATCCCAATTACATTCCTGATTTTTCTTGGTTCATTGATAATGGTACAGGGACCTGTAGGATACGATAATCTCTATGGGAGTTTTGAAAGTCCTGAAATAGAGGAACATACTCTCGTACTAACTCAGGAATTGCAATCGATTGGATTCAATGTTGATCGCTATGCAACTAAAGCGGTTATAACAAATCTAATGACAAATAACACCCCTATCAGCATTAGTGCGCGCAATGAAGAGAATGAAGTTCTCCTGAACATGAGTGGCATCAATAGAATTGTTGGTGACAGTGTTGCCGTTGAATCTGCAACGTCTCTGAATTTCACAAGACAGGATTCAGATGCTACTGTCACGTTCACTTTGGAAGTCTGGTTCTCTGTTCCTGTGGCAATAGATGTGA
>JARGGA010000097.1 GCA_029210805.1 Candidatus Thorarchaeota archaeon | reverse complement strand
CTTGGAAAGATGAGTGACACGGCAGCGACAGATCCTGTTAGTGTTCCAGGAGGTCCAATGAATATGATCTGTTTTGATGCAAGGGATTTTGCGGCAGGTCCAGGAAGGTTTGCAAGAGCATCATCTTCCACCACAACTACGGTCTTTGTTTCATCTGACATAATCTTGTGCAGCCCACCCGACTCAATCTCTCGATCTTTTGTCGCCGCTATTACGCCCATTGTATTGCTCTCAGGAAACATTGGGAGTACATATGCTTCTTTTCCCAAACCCTTCAGTGTTTCAACCAGCTTGGCAAAGGCGGATAGATTCTTTTCAGCTTCACCAGAATTGACAACTCCACTACCGTAGAAAATCACTGTACAATCGGATTTCTGAAGACCTCTCACAAATCCAATTACTTCAGAAGGAGAAATCCCCAATACAGGTCCTGTGATTGAAGAAGCTCCAGATAATTCGCCCGTAATAGATTCAATCAGTTCCACATCTGAGCCAATCGGAATCTTGAACCTATGATTTGCCATCTTCATAGTTTCTGTTTCTCGAACATCAACAACGCCTATTGTTCTACTTTCCACACCTTCCGGTATCTTATCACCACAAGGCAGTACTGCAAATCTACTGGGATGTCTGTGAAGGCTTTCTGTAGGGTCAGTTCCCCAATAAATAATGAATTCACCATTATTTCTGGCATACTCGAGATCTGCTTCAAGATTGTACTTGTGGATGTCATGACTCATGGATTGCCTTGCGCCTAATTCTGTGGAGGTATGAAAACCTACTTCCAACGATTCTGCAAGAAGAAGGCCTTCTTTGATAGTTTCATTGGAGGAACCCGACCAGCCATAAAGAAGCGGTGTTTCATCAGATTTCAAAATCTCGCTCGCATGTTTCAAACCATCTTCCAAGGACACTTCACGTTCTTTTCCATTTTCACGAATGATTGCTGTGGGTTTTTGTACAGCTAGTGATGCAGTAAGATGAACGTGGCCTAGTCGGCATAGACCCAGAGATTTTATTTCGCCATCTTCAACAATGGCTGAAACATCATCACAGAGAAGAGAACAACCACTACATACTAAATCGTCCATTTGATTCACCTACCATATCTCTATCGCATCAGTACAGCAATACTGTTCACAAACTCTACAGTTCAACCGATCAGGCGGAAATCTTCTGCACTTTTCCAGATTGATGATTTTAGAAATCCCATTCTCGACACGAAAGACTGTTAATCCTTCTTTTGCAGCTTTCCCATAGCCAGTTGGGGGTTCTACTGCAATATCTACCGGACAGACAACGACACAATTTCCACACCCTGTGCATTTGTCTTCGTCAAGCTTCACCCCAGTTTCTGCGGCTGATTGCATGGGAGCCACCATTATCCGGATTTTCTCTAAATTATCCTCAAATCCAGATTCCAAGAGGGGAGGACAGTCATCAGGGGAAACGTCTCCAAGAGCCAGTTTGGTAGCAAAAGCCATACAGGTTTTTGGCTCGCACATCCTGCAATTTGTTTTTGGTAGTAGATTATAGATTTCCATGGGATTAAGTTTCAAGAATCAATGCCTCCGAAACCAAGTGCATGGTTGAGTTTGTTCTTGCTGTCGTCTGTTTTAACTATAAAGAACTATGCGATGGAGGAAAAAACATCTTACACAGTTTCAATTTGTAGTGCAAAGAATGAATAACCGGTTTACCTTATCCGCTAAAGTCAAACTTATACTCTCACAGCGGCATCGTAACAAGTTGCATAGACGCGTATTTCTACAGTCAGGTGAAATATGTGAGCCGAAAAAAGACAGCCAAAAAGAAAGCAGAAGATAAAGACAATATAGCTGTCTTTCTGTGTCGTTGCGGTTCGAATATTGCAGAAACGATAGATATTGATTTGCTGAAGGAAAAGTACCAACTCTCAGGAATTCCTCTCGTAGAAGTAGATGACCACCTGTGTTCAGAGCAAGGTGTTCATGATTTAATTGATGCAATTAAGAAGAGTAAATCCGAGAGAGTTGTCATAGCGGGATGTTCACCCCTGCTTCACAGTGAATTATTCTCTGATGCCGCTAGAGAAGCAGGTCTTGATCCTGGACACTTACACATGGCAAATATCAGAGAGCAGTGTAGTTGGGTTCATTATGACGACCCAGAGGCAGCCACAAAAAAGGCTGCAGCCATAATCGATACAGGTATTGCCCGAGTCAGGGATTCTCATGCCATACCTACCCTCGAAATGCCAATCACTCAGAGAGCACTGGTAATTGGTGGAGGAGTGGCTGGAATAACTGCTGCCCTTGAATTGGCAGATGCAGGGATTGAAACTATCATCGTTGAGAGAGAGGGATTCCTAGGTGGCCATATGGCCAAATTTGACAAATTATTCCCGACTTTTGATTGCTCCATCTGTATTCTAGGCCCCATGATGGCAAGAGCTGCAAGACACCCCTCGCTGCGCATTATGACGTTAGCCGATGTCGTTGATGTCAAGGGAAGCGTTGGTCAGTATCGCGTTACAGTAAGGAAACGAGCAAGATATGTGGATATAGAATCATGCATAGGATGTAATAGATGCCTTGAGGTGTGTCCTGTAGAAGTTGCAGATGAATACAACAGTGGTCTTGGAAAGAGAAGAGCAATGGTGAGACCAATTACAGATGCAGTCCCAATTGCTCCTTACATCGATATTAACAACTGTATTGGTTGTCATGCTTGTGCAGGTGTTTGTGAACCAAAGTCATTACGCTATGAAGAAGTTAATTGCACAGAATTCCTTGAAGTGGGTGCAGTTATTGTTGCAACTGGATTCAAACCATTTGACCCAACGATTGTAGAAGAGCTTGGATATGGGGTGATACCCGATGTCGTTACCTCCATTGAACTCGAACGGCTCATGAATCCAGGAGGACCAAGCGGTGGAAAGCTCGTTAGACCAGCTACAGGGGAAGCACCAAAACGAATAGTGTTTGTTCCATGTGTTGGTAGTAGGTCACACAGGTTCGAGAGACCCTATTGTAGTAGAGCGTGCTGTTCGGAAGCAGTAAAAGAAGTCATTCAAATAAAGCAACAACTCCCTGATAGTGAGGCGTATGTGTTCTATACTGATATGAGAACATTCGGTAAGGGCCAGGAAGAGCTCTATGTTCGAGCAGCGAAGGATTACAAGGTGAACTTCGTCAGAGGAACTATTGGGGAAGTCTTTCAGGATCCAATCACAGAGAAAACCTTCATCCGCGCAGAAGACACCCTTATCGGGAAATTACTCGAGTTTGAGGTAGACCTAGTGGTTCTTATGGTAGGAATGGACCCAGATCCGGGGAATGTGGAACTATCAAGACTGCTGAAAGCACCACTAGATGAGAATGGATTCTTCTTGGAGAGGCACATCAAACTGGCTCCAAGTAGCACAGAATCAAAAGGTGTATTTTTGGCAGGCGTAGCTCAAGGTCCAAAGGATATAGCTGATTCTGTAGCTCATGCAGGTCTAGCAGCTTCGAAAGTAAAAACCTTGCTTGCCTCAGGCGAGGTGATAATCGATGCATGCGTACCATCGTTTGATATTGATCTCTGTATGGGATGCAGATTATGTGAACAGGTTTGTACTGCGAAAGCAATCAAATTCGATGGAGAGAAAGTGCCTGAGATAGACGTTGTTGCCTGTCGTGCCTGTGGTGCGTGCGTTGCAGCCTGCCCCTCGGGAGCTCTCGATCTGCCATGCCTATCCAATGAACAACTTGAAAATGCAACCAAGGCTGCAATCATGTTCAATCCAAGTCGCCCAGCAATTGTTGGATATCTATGTAGATGGTGTGCATATTCTGCAGCGGATAGAGCTGGTACCGCTCGCATGAGATATCCTCCAAATGTGGTACCAATTCAAGTTCCATGTACCGGCCGCCTCAATGCTGATACATTGCTCACTGCATTTGCAGAGGGAGCTGATGGCGTAGCTGTTATGGGATGCCATGTGCAAGATTGTCATTACAGGTCAGGAGCAAAACACGCCAAAGATAGAACTGAGAAACTGCAGGATATTCTTGAGGCAGCAGGAATTGATGGCAATAGATTGTATTTTGGAAGTGCGTCTGCATCCGAAGCAGACCGCTTTGCAGAACAGATGACTGATTTTGTCAATCTGATTACCAGACTCGGACCACTTGGAAGAGAGTCCACAGAAGACACAGGGAAAGTGGAGGGCTCCTAACCAATGGAAAGGCATGAAGTTGCAATTGGAGAAAAGCCAACTGTTTCCATGGACATTGTGGATGGTAAGGTCAGATTGGTTTGGAAGACTTCCCTTCTTACAAGAACACTTGATTACGAAATCTCCCGATGTGTAGGTTGCAGTCTCTGTCTTCCTTGCCCATGGGATGCAATAACCATGGGGCCTGTGAAAGAAACTGCTTCTGGTTTGATAGAGGGAGCACCTCTTGTCAATGTTGATCCAGACGCATGTACTTTCTGTGGTCTTTGCGATTCAGCGTGTATCTTTAGAGCATTCGATACAAAATACGAAGGAGAAGGCGCAATTAACGAGTTCAATCGAATTGATGGAATTCATAAGATTGACGAGGAAAAATGTGCGCCTTGCCGTCTTTGTGCCAAGGTGTGCCCAACAGACTCCCTTGAAGTGGAAGTAAAAGTGGACCGAAAAGAAGACCTTGTGACGTATCAGGCAGAGGAGTATGCAAGTGGAACAATATCCATAGATGAAGAGAAGTGCTCCCTATGTGGATTATGTGAACTTCTTTGTCCAGAGGGAATCAAGATATTCTGGTCGGATTCAGCAGAACCTCCAGATTTCAGACCAGCTGTTGCAATAAAAGTAGTTGAGGAGAAATGCGACTACTGTGGTCTATGTGCTAAGATTTGTCCAGATGAAGCGATAGAAGTAAGTTGTACTGAATCTGGACCTCGTGAGATTCGAGAACCTGAGATTAGCGGAAAACTCACTCACAATAATGACACCTGCGTTAAGTGTGGTCTCTGCGCAGAAGTTTGTCCATATGATGCGTTAGAGGTAACAAAGCCATTCTCAGGAGAGGTAAGAATCATAAAACTGGAGAAGTGTGACCCTACAGGGTGCAACAACTGTTTCAACACTTGCCCAACAAAGGCAATCTATCCTACAGGTACCGCTGAGAAGATTGCCATTCTTGACGAGATCTGTGTTTATTGTGGTGCTTGTGAACATTCATGCCCATATGACGTACTTGAAGTTCATCGTGAGGGATATGTAGTAGAAGAACTTGATAGAGCGAGGCAATGGGAGAGCGCCAGGAAACTATTCTTTGATGCGGTCGTTGGAAAAGCGCCTCCTTCAAGTGGTCTTTATGAGAGAGAAATTGTAGTCAAGGCAGTTGAGAAACCTCGAGTTCATGTCAATGAAGAGCAGACATGGAAAACAACTGATGACGGTCGGGATAAAGCGATGGCATCAGTCAAACGAATGAGGGATCTCCTCCGGGAGAATTCTAGAGCTCATCTCCAGTTAGAACGAGGACAGACTGACAAGGTCATTGAAACTTTCAAAGGGAAAAAAGAGCCTCAGGGAGAGTGACCTTTTCATCACTGCGAGTTGCGGTCACATGAACACCATGCATTACTGGTGGTGAGTCGTCTGAAGGAACTTCTACAAGAGCCATTGCCCAAGGT
This sequence comes from Candidatus Thorarchaeota archaeon, assembly GCA_029210805.1. Classification (GTDB taxonomy): domain Archaea; phylum Asgardarchaeota; class Thorarchaeia; order Thorarchaeales; family Thorarchaeaceae; genus MP5-2226. The sequence goes on along the minus strand of JARGGA010000097.1, from coordinate 4,327 downwards.
CCGTAGGGCATCACTGCAATCCCTTCTGTTGCTTTATCGCTTCCAAATGCGCTTACTACGACACTCCCAGTCTTTGTCTTGAGATTAGTATTCTTTCCATCCTGCAAACCCAGTTTCTGTAAATCACTCTTATGCAGCTCAACTCTTGCAGCGGTTTCAATATACTCCTTTGATGTCTTGTCACCAGTCGAAGCAATATCAGTTTCAAATGAATGAGCAATAACAAGCTTCAGCTCAACATGAGGGAAAAGGAAGTCTCCAAGTGCCATTTGTCCACCGTCCATGTTGACAACTTGGAATTGCGCATATTACATTTCTGATGTGGCTAGTTCTGAGCCGCAAACATCACCCTTTTGTGGAAAAGGAAACCATGTTCCGTACTTCGTAGGTGATGTTGATGCGAATTGCCGCTATTTATGGTGATGAATTTGCAGAAAGAGTTCTTGGGAATCTTATCAATTTCTCGAAATTTTGCCAAGGATGTGAGCCGGTCTGTTCAGAGTGCAGACAGTCGTATGGGTCTTATGTCGGGGATATTGTAGGAATTCACAAAGTTGACCCACCGTTTCCAACAATGATTGAGGATCCAGAAGAGCATTTCAAAGACATGAACTTCAGTGAATGTGATCTGTTGCTTGTGGTTGCAATTCACCATGACCTCTTTGCATCAATAGATTACATCGTTGAAAAGACGGGGGCAAAAGCCATCCTTGCGCCAATTGAAGATCCTACTTGGATACCCCCAGGATTACGAGAACAGGTAAAGGAAACGCTCGACAAAATGGGTATTGAAAATGCATTTCCAAAACCCTTCTGCACACTTGAACTCGGTGAAGGAAAAATAATTGATGAGTTCATAAATACATACAAAGTTGGCCGACCTATCCACTATGTCGATATGAGAGGAAACGATATTGCAGAGATTGGTCCAATCAGGTCAGCTCCATGCGGTTGCACATGGTATGTAAGCCAGAGGGTTCGAGGAAAGTCAATAGAAGACACAGATGCCCTCTTTGAGGAGATTTCTCGTGCTCACCATTCCTATCCTTGCACTGCATCTATGGCAAAGGATAGAGAAGTGGGGGACGCACTCTTACATGTTGCAGGATATAACGCGAGATATGCCGTCTGCGAAGCCACTGGAATTGAAGATTGCAGAAGCGCCCCTGAAAAGACAGACAAAGATGGTCATTGAGTAACACTGATAGGTATCAGGAGTAAAGATTCCCTGAACTGCAATGGTGGATGAGATTATCGAATACTGGGCGAGTTTAGCAAGAGAGTTGGCGTCGCGATTCAATATCCATGATGATTTTGATATGAGTTCGGAATTCTGGAATTGGGATAATTTTAGTGAGGAGATACGGGGTCTCAAGAATAACTATGGTATCGGAAATGACTATGTAGATATCCTAGGTCTCAGGGTTGACTTTGAAACTGGTGAAACCTTAGATACACTCACGAATACGAAAACCAACACTAGTCGAGTCATACCTCACCTATACTATCATACTAAATCGCAGGACATGGGCGTAGCTAATGAGTGGGTGAAGTTTAATGCCCTAAGTGGATCTTGGGCATGCCGTTATAGTTTCGATGAGAAAGATGTGAATGCCCTCACTGATGCCTATGTTGATAACAGGGAGAAACTCTTTGAGGCTCTGAAAAGATTTGGAGCTAAAGAAGCTGATTTTGGAGATGCATCATTCGAAGTTTCATTCCTTCCTATGATCAAAGTGCTGCTTGTCTTCGAGGATGCTGACGAGGAATTTCCTGCGAGCGTACGACTCCTCTACGACAAGAACTCCATCTACTATATGCCACACGAACAGCTAGGGGACATCAGCTGGTTTCTTGCAAGTAGAGTCATGAAGGCAATGTAAGACCCCTTGTCCAAACACTATCATGACTCGTATAGAAATAGTTAGAAATAGAGCGTTTTTGGACTTAATTTAGTTCGAAAACGAAAACTTTCTCCTCACTTGTATCAAAAGCGCCCTAGGGCTTAAAAGGCGGAAGTAGTAAAGTAAGAAATGCAAAGTGAACCAGAGGCGTGATTGAAGGATACATTCATCAATCTGGCAAGCGAGGAAAATTATAGGCGAGGAACAAAATGACTGACAAAGTTTTGAAGACTGTCTGTGCTGGAGTTGGTTTTGTCGGTGGTGCGGCTCACGTCCCATCATTCCGCAAGGTACCAAACTCTCAATTGTATGGACTGTTGGCCAGGAAAGGGCGAGAGAGTGAGAAATTTGCCCTGAAAATGAAGGAAAAAATAAACAAGAAGGAAAGTCGGGACCTGAAAATCTATTACAGCTGGGATGATGTCTGCAGCGATCCGGAAGTCGATGCAGTATGTGTTGCGACACCAACACCATTCCATTATCCAATGGGCAAACAGGCTCTTGAGGCTGGAAAGCATGTCTATCTGGAAATGCCGATAGCACCAAAGCTTGAAGATGCAGAAGAACTGGGAAAAATAGCGAAGGAGAAGGGGGTAGTACTGATGCCCATTCTAAACTTCAGGCATTGTCCAGGCTATAACAAGGCTAAGGAGCTCATGGAAAATGGGGCAATTGGAGATCCAATCGCAATCACATTTAGGGAGTTCATTGCAGCAGAAGATTTGGCGAGCCAATGGCCCTTAAGCGGATGGGCTTGGGATATTGAGAAGGCTGGTGGATATCCCGATTACACATTATCTGTGTGGAGCCTCGACATGTTCAGGTGGTTCTTCAATACTGAAATCGAGGATATGAGGTGGACTGCACACTACAAGCCTATTGAAGGGATTAATGATTTCAAGGGTTATCAGACTGTGGGAATAATCAAGTTCTCCAACGGTGTAGTTGGCACAACAATGGTAGGATCAACTGTTGCAAAGGGTCTAGATCTCAGCAGGTTTGAGATTCTGGGTAACAACGGGAAAACCCTACTTGTCGACTGGGTTCCTGCCAAGAATAGAGAGGTGTTCGATGTAACTCTATTCGGTAAGGACGGAGATGATCAGAATTGGCAGGTGGAGGGTAAAGGTCCACTTATTTGGGGTCACAAACAGCTGATTACCCACTTCGTCCAAGCATGTATTGGTAACGAGAAACCAGGATTTGACTACAAGGATGCAATTGCAGCACAGAAGTGGTCAAACAAGATAGTTACAGATCTCATGTAGAAATAGTACTTCAAAATGTAGAGGGGGGTATGCCCCCCTTATCTTCCTTTTTCATCAACGCAATCGTTCAAAAATTGCACCTCAATGCATAATATGCGGATATTCTACGGATTTCTGGGAACGAAAATGAATTCGACCGATATTAGGCGAGTTAAGCAGGGTATTATTGTTGTAGGAGTAATTATCGCAATAATCGGGCTAGGAAATCATTTTTTGATTCCTGGTACCTCTCGGAGTGGTCTAGCCGTTCAGGTAGGCGAGTACGAAACAGCAACTCGAAGCATAACTCTGGATCTTCAAGAGGTAGAGTACTTCTTTGGAATAGAATTTCTCCCGCCATTACAGACAGAATCAATGAACATTTCTGCATATCTTCTTGATGCAGAAAATTACAATCTCTACACGTCAGGAATTGCGCTCGATGATGTTGATGCCCTGCTGGTTGTTGACAATTCAACCCGAGTGCAATATGAAACATCGATTACGGATGAAATTGACCTCTATTTCGTTATCCAAAATAACGGTTCAGAATCTTCATTGTGGAGTTACTACTATGCGGTCATTCCATCAACATACTATCCATCTCTGCTGATAGGATTTGCAGGCGTTTTCACAATTCTTCTTGGTATCGGTTGGCTATTGACAGGTTGGAAGAGGTTTTTCGTAGTAGGATTGGGTATCAATGCGGTCTTGTTCGTTATTCGTATTTTCACTCTTTCCACGTATAGTCTAGAACTCCCTGACATTTTCTGGGATTTGCTTCACACAGAGATGTATAATGACTATCAGTACTTCTACTTAGCATGGGTTCCAAATATGGTTGAAGGAGTGTGGCCATACTCGGATGCTATGTACTATTACATCTATCCACCTCTTTGGATTTACTCAGTTTCCATTTTTGGTAATGTGCCATCTTGGTTACCGGGCTTAGTTCTTTTTTCGTTCAACATTGCCACTGGTCCTCTAGTTTACAAGATCACTTTGCATCTTACTGAGAATGAGAGGAAATCCCTCTTCGCCATGTTTGTATATCTTCTGAATCCGTTCACACTTCTTTACGGATCATTCATGTGGTTAAATCCCACACCGTTTGTCTTCTTCATTACCGTTTCCCGAAACCTATACAATCCTAGACATCGAGTCCAAGATGTTGTT
>JARGGA010000096.1 GCA_029210805.1 Candidatus Thorarchaeota archaeon | reverse complement strand
GGATTTGTCTGGTTCATCAGGTCCTGCATTGCCCAAATCATCTGTTCCTTTGTTTTGAAGGACGCCGCTAGGGGGAATATCTTCTGCAAGGGTATGATCTTCAGAACGACTTTGGTGATTATACCAAGGGTTCCATTGCTATCCACAAAGAGTGCAGACGCATCCTTCTCTTTCTCGCCGACTTCTCCCAACGCCCAATGGTACTCTTCGCTGCCTGGGAAGAATCTGTAGTCCTCTCCTACATAAGTTTCAATGAATGAATCTGGTGGATTTTGGGTGCGGATGATTTCGCCATCTGGTAAAACAACCTCCATATCCACAACCTGATCCTTGACTCCTCCGTACTTCGTGCTTCCAATTCCTGTGCCGCCTGCTGCAACCCATCCGCCAACAGTGCTTGAAGGAGCACTTGAAGGATATGACCGAACAGTCAGACCTTCATCCTCCAGGTCCTCAAGGAGTTTTCCCCAGATGATGCCTGCACCAACCTCGACTGTCATTGTGTTACGGTCAATGTTGTATATCTTATTCATCCGAGTCATCTCAACAGCCAATCCGGCCTTTGTTGGGAGGGCACCTCCATAACCTGATGTGCCATGGCCTCTGGGAACTATAGGGATTTTTTCTTTTAGACAGAATTTCAACAGGTTTGATACGATCTCAGAAGACATTGGCTGTGCGACTGCATCCACCTTAGTCCTCAAGATATCATTGACCAAACCTGGCAAAGCCCCTACATCATGTGAGTATAGCTTTCTCATGTAATCCTTGGCAGAGAAATGGTCTTCACCAACGATATCTGCGAGTTCTCTAAGCTGCTTTTCTTTTAGCATGATAAACACCTACTCTATACCAAGTGCCTCCAACACTATCTGTGAGAGATCTTTGAACTTGATCTCTGATTCTTTTTGTTCGATGCCATCCATGAATGACATGGTACATGACGGGCACTCACTCGCCATTACTGTCGCGCCGGTTTTCTCTGCAGCTTCAACTCTGCGGGCAGAAATTCTTACGGACATCAAAGGATTAGTCCCCTTGAGTAAGCCGCCTCCCCCACAGCAATCAGCCTTTTTGCCAGTATGTTTCATTTCTCGCAGTTCTAATCCGGGTATTGCATTCAATACTTCTCGAGCGTCATCGTAGATGTTTTGATGTCTACCTAGTTCGCAAGGATCGTGCCACGCGACAACATTGTCGTTTCTCGAAGCGAAATGACTTGTGAAGTTGAGCTTGCCTTCTTTGAGCATCCTAGCAACAAATTGGGAATAAGAGAGAAACTCAAATCCCGCAACCGCTTCATGTCCAAGCATGTGTTCATACTCTTCTGCGAATGCTCGAAGACAACCTGGACAATTGAAAACCACCGTTTCAACTCCCAATCTCCGTAGCTCTGAAAGGTGGTGCTCGGCTAATTCCTTTGCCTTGTCCCACTCACCACCTACAAAGTAGGGGTTTCCACAGCAGTATTCTTCCTCTCCTAGTATTGTGAATTCGATTCCTAGATGATTGAAGAGCTTGATTGTGTTCTCTCCTATGGATGCCAATGTACCCTTGAACGAAATGTTGCATCCTGCGAAGTAAGCAACTTTGGCTGGAACGCCAACTCGGTCTTCTGTTAGATCATCTACCATATCAGTCCAGAGTAATCTATCCTCTTGGTCGAGGTCCATGATATTCTTGCTGTTCTGAATCGAGATGTCAAGGAATTTAACAATCTCTGGCCATTCACCTACTTGGTTGATTTCATACCGTATCTGTTGCCAGAATCGAAGTAAGGGGATATTTGTTTGACAGATTTCTTGGCAAGCACCGCAAAGTGTGCACTTGAAGATTCTATCTGCAAAATCAGCTGGTATGGGTTTGTTCTCCTTGACGAGCTCCCTAAGCTGATACAGCTTTCCTCTAGGAGATTGTGAATCCCATAACGTATCGTTGTAGGCGGGACACACGAAGGTACAAAAACCGCATCTAGCACAAATCAGGGTTTCTGTATCCAATGCCTCTTCCCGCAGCTTCTCGAAATTTTTAGATCCCATTTGGTATCTCCCCTTATGGCCACGGTAGACCTAGCCAATCTAGAATTGGCGAAAGTATGGATGTACCATAGACTGCAATGCCTCCCATTGCACCCATTATCATCATTAATGCTCCACCCACAATAGTGAGAATACTGTAAATCACGAATCCAGATGTGCTATCCCAAATCTTGTCCCCAACCTTGGTACGGATGAAGACGAGGAACACATAGATTTGCATTGTAATTGCTGACCAGAGAATCTTGAACCTCATATACGGGTTGTCTAGAAGGGCTTCCATTGGCCAGTCCATGAATCCAGTAACTGCTCCAGATACTAGACCTAGAAGTCCAATTATGCTACCCCAATAAATGAAAATGTCAAATTCGTGGAAGACCTTTGCCATTCTGGTTCCAGGAGTTCGGATTCCTTCTCTGAATACTAATCTCATAATGAGACTGAATATTGCGAGTACCGCTGTAGCGGCTAGGATTCCTGTGTGAAAGTGTACAAAGACTGGATGTAAAGCCATTTCATATCACCTACTTGCTCCTCTTGAAGATGACAAACGCAAACACAATCAGCATCACTGCTACTATTGGATTGAGAAGGTACATCATAGTCCGCCAAGTTTCAATTGGATCAGTTGTCGTCTCAGTTGGTGTTGTTGGTGTTGGAGTTGGCGTAAATGTAGTGTCTGTGTTTTCTGAAACATCAACAGAAATGTCCAAGCTCTTTGACAACTGAGAAGGTGCTGCGACCCAAATTCGAATCGTGAAAGTGCCAGCTGCCAAAGGCGTTACAGTAACATCTACGTTGACAACACCTGCATCTGTACTTGCATCGTCATCTCCATTATCTTCAACTTCGGATAATGAAAATGTGAATTGGTCATTGTTTTCCAAAGCACTCACGATTTTTAATAATTCTACACCATCTGCTGCATTTAGTGATAGAACGAATGGAACGCCAACCGTCGCATCTACTGTTCCGGTTGCATTTGATGTAAGTGTCAGAACATCAGTTGTTATATGACACCCATCACAGTTTGTGTTGTTGGATGGAAACGCCAATGCAGATGAAGCACCTGCTACAACTAGTGTCAGAAAACAAGTTACGAGAAGTATCTTCTTAGATAAAATTGCTTTCAATTTGGGAGCTCCTGCTAAATTCAGTTATGATAATGTCTCCATATTTGAGAGCTATATCATACATTTGATTTCAACTCGAAAGTAAATTATGGTATTTTAGGGTATCGGAATACCGATGTTATTTCAGCCGGAGAATTTTGCGAATAATCTTCAGCAGAGGAATTCCAAGTTTCAATGCTCTCCGTAATGACAGGAAACGGATGAACAAAAATCCTGCTATACCACCAAGTATGGAAATTAGGTAGATGATGGGTAAAATAATCTGTGATGAAGTAGACGTCCAGAGAATATCCGATAGCCACGACCAACCTAGTAGGGTTGGTCCAAACATCTGAACCAAAAGCGCGGCCATATAGCCAGAGAGAAAACCAAAAGCCTGTGACTCTTTACCTGCTTCTATCCGACCTCCAAAGACTTTCATGGGGTTCATTAGATTTTTCGGGTCCACAATCTGTTTCATTTTCGCTAGTTTGTCCAGCTCGTTATCCCCGTAGAATTCTCTCGCGTATGGGACATTCCAAAGCGCAACCGCATAGGGTTTGCCCCCGTGATTCTTCGCTAGCCGTGCTAGATCAAAAGATCTATGCCAGCCCAATGTATACGAAATTGTCTTTCTCTCGTCATCCAATATCCATGCCAAGAATGAAGTCATCCCATTATTCCCTATGGTCCCCTCGATTCCAACACTTTTTCTCCCTAAGGCTTTGATTGTGTCATCATACATTTCGGTGACACTGGAGATGGGAAGTATTGCTTCCGCTGGCACCAAACTAGGTCCGAGGTTCTTTATTCTTAGAGGGTAGAAACGCTCAGACCAGTGATACTCTGCTCTTCCATCGCTAAGCAAGACACCGCCATGTTCGTGTACAACTCGCGTTATCAATTCAACTTCTTCTTCGAGTTCGTAAATCGTATTCATGAGTGCCCCTGACAGAATGAACTTCCCAAATTCATTATCGCCACTTCTTAGTGCAAACACTTTCGAAGAATATGAATCGGTGATAAATCGCATATGATATGGTTCAGCATGTTCAAGGATTGTTGAAACAACATTCATCATTGATTCCATGGTGTCAAATCTACCGGCGAACGCTCTAAACATGAGTTTAGGAATTACGCGGAGCGATACCTTCGTAATGAGTCCAAATGTGCCGTATGTTTCCATAAACAATTCAAGCAGGTCTGTTTGCTCAAGAGAAGTGTCCTTCTGCACCATTCTTCCAAGCCATTGACCTCCAAGTAATGCGTCTTCATCTAAGTCATCAATTTCGCTGCATAGGATACTTCCTGCCCGTACCAGCATTCCATTAGGCAAGATTGCCTCGATTCCGGTAACCTGAGATTTTATGTTTCCATGCTTTGCAGAACCTATCCCAAAACCTCCACTTGCAACAAAACCTCCAACTGTTGCCGCTGCTGCACTTGAAGGGTACACTGGCAATGTCAAACCAGCTTGTTCAAGAAACATAAGCAGTTCTCGCCAGGTAATTCCTGCTTCAACAGTAACATGTAGTCCGTATTCATCGACATGCCTAATTCTACTCATCCGGATCATACTTATGCAGATGCTCTCTTTAATTGGTAAAGCTCCTCCCCAACCCGATGTTCCACTGCCACGTGGAACGATTGGAATCCCTTTTTCATTTGTGTACTTGATGAGAGCAATAAGAGATTTCATTGTAACTGGCTGTACTACTAGTTTGAACGCATTTTTCACAATCTGTCCTGCCAATCCAGGTAGGCTCGATATATCCCTTGCATATAGTGCTCGGGTTTCATCAGTTATGGACACATTATCTGCGCCGACTATGTCCTCAATCTCCTGAACGTTGAGCTTCATTCTGAATGACTTCCTTCCTTATCCTTCAATGATGAAGCTACCAACTCAGTGATATCCTGAACCTGGACCTTGTAGTTTATAGTCTGTGTTGCCAAATCTAGGGCTTGAACACATCGAGGGCATTCAGTGATGACCCTTGAGGCTGGCATCACGGAGATATCCCTCAATCGCATTTCGGAAATCTGAGATGAAACCAGTGGATCCGCTACATTTAGCAGTCCATGTGCTCCACAACAGCGTGTATCACTTTTTGAATGAAGCATATCGATATTGTATACTCCTGGAATTCGTTCAATGACTTCTCTAGGTTCTGAAACTATGTTTAGTCTTCTTGCAGAAATGCAGGGGTCCTGGTATGTCACTGTGATGTTGGGCTGATATTCGAACTTTAGCATTTTCCTGGAATTCAAATCCCTGATGAATTGTGACGCTGTTTTATGTTCGAACTCGCGTTTGATTGGTGCACCTGCTGCTTCTTGGAATGTGATTGGCCAATGCTGGATACAAGATGGGCAACTGAAAATAATTCGTTCCACACCAAGCTCTCTTAGAAGATTCAGGTTTTTTTCTACTAACTTCGGAGCACTCTTTCTATCGCCTCCCCATATTAATGGGGCTCCACAACAAACCTCTTTTTCACCTAGTATTGTGTAATCAACTCCAGCATATTCAAGTATCTTAATCATCGACTGAGCAATACCATGCAATCTTGGCTTCAATGCTGTATTGCAGCCAAGAAAATATGCTGTTTTTGCAGGAACTCGAACACGTTCTTCGATGTCAATGTCAAGTCCCTCTGACCACACCATCCTTGAAGCAGAACCCATGAAGAAGGGATCCCCATGGTCAACAACTGATTTGCATGTATACTTGACTGGAGTCGGGGCCATTCCTTCGTCCCACACGGCAGCCCTAGTTAATTCCCAAAATCGGTCCAGTCTTAGGCTTGTTGTGCACACCTGGCTGCAATGCTCACATAGATTGCATAGGTATAATTTCCTTACATATTCATCATCGAGTTTTCTATCCCCCTCAAGAATTTCCTTGGTTATTTGCAATCTACCTCTTGGACCATATGACTCCCAGCGCAATAGCCGAAACGTGGGACAAACCATAGTGCAGTTTCCACAAGACGCGCAAATGTATGGATATGTTTCATGTCCTGTGCCTTCAAGGTTCTTCAGATTAGTCATAGGGGGACCTCTCTTGGCGGAGTCACATTATCGCCTTCTGATGAACATATGGTAGTTTTGTCAGCGGCACTGAAATTGTGCCGCCAACAACCTTAGTGTCTTGGTCATCTGCTAGGAGAAGTCTGCTATCATCTCGCTTGCACATGCTATTCCAGATTTGGATGCTGCTTCCATAGATGCATAATAGGTTCCACAATTTGCGTAGGCTCCAGCCACATAAAGACCTTCAATACCTGTACGATTTGTAGTAAGTCTATCTGACATAATACCTGGCGGTTGTGATAGAACTGATCTCCAAATCTTCCAGCTCTTCTTCCATGTCACCTTCTCTTCAATACCTGGAATGAGAGTTGTGAGTTCCTCAAGAATGGCAGTGGTTGCTTCATCGTTTTCCATCTTGAGAAGTTCTTCGTCTATAGACGTAACTGTCAGAAGTGACTCGCCTATGGGGGCAAGTACGCCTGAAACTCTCTTTGCTTCCGCAACAATGTGGATTTTCTTACCTGGGATAAAACCACCTACATTGAAATCAAGAACCCTTGATGAAAGGCCGAAATATGCCACGATTGAAGGACGATATGAGAACTTGCGTACGGAGGCGGAAAAATCGGATGGAAGTTTGTTCATATCTACAAAATTCGGTAGTAAATCGACAGGGGTTGTTATTACAGCGGCATCGGTTTCGATACTGAAATCCTTACCATCTTGTTCGTAGTCAACGCCAACCACTTTTCCATCATCGATGATGATTTGTTTGACGTTACAATTTACTTTAGGTTCAATGGCAAAGTTCCTTGCTTGAAGCATGAGGGTGTATGGAACACTTCCTAAACCACCTCTTTCTGGATACCACGCTGAGAAACCATCTTCATAGGCAAATCGCAATTGTTCAGAGTATAGATACTGTCCTGCTGATACATCCTTGGGTTTCATGAATGTAACAGTTCTGATTAGCGGGTCGTAGAAGTTCTCATAGATTGACTCAGGTATCTTATCCTGTGCATACTCTTCGAAAGTCATTTTGTCTAAGGCTAGGAAGTCTGCTTGAGTTCTTTTCAGGTTCTCGTCCATTAGGCCTTTCATCGTGAGTTTTTCAGATGTACTAAGAAGTCCGAATCGTGCCATGTCCAGAAAGGAACTAGTAATTGAGTGTCGCTCTCCTTCTTTGAGCCACACAGCTCCTTCTCCAACCTTAGTCATTCTAACACCACTTCGTTCCAGAATTGGTATCAACGATTTGAATCCACCAACAAAGAAGTGAAGTCCCTGATCAAAGACATAGCCTGATTCTGTAAAGGATCTGGCTCGTCCTCCTACAGTAGATTCTTTCTCCAAGATTGTGCACCGGGCTTTCAAAGCCTTTAGCTCTAGTGCACAGCTGAAACCAGCAATTCCCGCACCAACAACTACAACCTTGGTTGCTTTTCTTGTTTCACTCATTTCCTTTTCCTCCGTTATATTCTATAGTCTATCTACTCTTCTACTAATGACGATTGCGCTAGGTCGAGAATAAGCTCGTCGAGCTGAATCACTTCGAGATTTGTATCCCTTGCACAATAACTCAGGTTCTTGAAGCATGAAACACAGGTTGTGATGATTCCTTCAACTCCAAGTTCTACCGCTTCGGCAACCCTCTTCTTTCCAATAGATTCAGACAGATCTGGATCTATTACACTTACAAATCCTCCACAACAGTTGGAGTTCTCCCTACTGTTTTTCAATTCCACAAATTCCAATCCTGGAATCGCTGTGATTATTTCTCGTGGTGGTTCATAGATACCAAGTGCTCTTCCTAGATGGCATGAATCATGGAATGTGTAGGTTCCTTCCTTTCCTTTAAAGGTTAGAACTCCGTTCCTTACCATGTCTGCTAATACTTCAACAGTATGATGGATTTGAATGTCAAAGTTCTTGATCTTGTGTGGGTAGTGCTCAGCTAATGTTCCAAAGCAACCTCCACATCCTGTGATGATATGGTCCACGCCTGCTTTCTTGAACATTTCATAGTTTTTCTTTATGATGTCATCAAAGCCTTTGTCATCGCCTGCCCAGTAGTTCATCAGTCCGCAGCACACTTCGCTGGGCACGTAACCTACATTCACTTTGAGCTTCTGCATCATATCTACAACCATTTCTGGCTGATCAGGGTACCAAAATGATCCCATGCATCCTGAAAAGATTGCAGTATTAGATTCGGGAGGAAGCTCAAGATCTTCAGCCCAGACAGTTCTTTCTTCTGCCTCGAATCCCACGAATGGTGTTCCCTCCTTCGCCAACCATTCCAGTACTTTGGAAAGTCCTTCAGTTCGTTTTCCACCGGTAGCGAGAAGTTCAGCTTTTGCATCGTGCCAAAGATTTGTGACAGGTACACCTGCAGGGCAAACCTCCTCACATCTGCGGCAATCTGCACAATAGAGTCTTGCAAGAAGTTCCTGAGGTGGTTTTCTCATTTTCTCCGCATATGCTCGAAGAGCCCGGATCTTGCCGCCAGGGCTGTCAAGCTCCGAACCAAGTTCTTTATACATTGGACAGAATTCTCTACAGTAATTGCACGATCCGCAATGACGTAGAATATCTGAATTTAGTTCTACTTTCACTTATTTCACCTCGCTACAAACTTGCCGAGCCGTCTAAAGGCGGCGGCAAGGACAAACAGGACATTTATTCTTCCATAAGATGTCAGGCATGATGTCACTCTGTCTGGATTCATAATGTTACTCGGATCTACCGATGCTTTGATGCTCTTCATACTCTCAAGTCGTTCTGGATAGGCTCGTTTCATGTATATAGAATTCTGAAGCCCAATAGTGTATGGCCCACCGTTTCGTTTAATGGCTCTTTTAACCATCTTATGGAGGATTCCCTTACTTGAAATGAATTCAAGATATTGATCCGGATTCAACAGGGCCACAAGCTCAAGACGTATCTTACCATTTGTCCCTAGCATTCCAAACCAAATTAGAGGGGCCTTGTGAGTTTTCTTGTACTTTTCGAATGCTTTCAAAATATCATATGCATGCTCTGTATCAACCCAAACCTCTTGGAACATCAGAGTGTCACAGTGTTCCTTCGGATTGAATTCACAATCATATCTCAAAGCCCATTCCTTAGCAGAGTAGTCATCACCAAGATAGGCACCTCCACTTTCAGATATGACAGTTCCAATTTCGATTTCTGCAGCAGGTGCCGTATCCCCTGCATAGGTCACACTAAGAACATACTTGCCCTTATGCAACGGGTTGCTATAACCTTGGAATGGTGCATCTGCGATTTTCAGATAGATTGGTTTATGCAGGCTCTTTGTTATTCCCAACATTGCATTACATACATGTTCAAGATACGCAAATCCATAACTTAGAGTCTTGACTGTTTCTGGTTTCGGTCTCATCTTCAAGGTGGCTTCAACGATAACTCCAAGAATTCCATATGATCCATCATAGAGCTCCAAGTCAGAACCACTGATTGTCGTCAGAGTTCCGTTTGAGTGAACCACTTTCAGCTCGACAAGATTCTCTGCCAATGTTCCGTGCATTGGAGTTCCAATGCCTGCCTTCCCACCGCAGCCAATCCATCCGCCTATAACGGCAGATTTTGCGCTTGAGGGGTATATGCCTAACTCCATACCATGCTTCTCTAGCTCTTCATCAAGCGACATGAATGTGACACCAGGTTCAACTCGTACTGTGCCATTCTCTGTATCAATCTCTAGAATCTTATTCATTTTCTTGAGATCGAGTGACATCCCGCCACGGGATGGACTTGATGATCCGAGGCAGCTAGATGCACCACCTCTTGGAACAACAGCTATTCTATGGGAGACTGCTATCGCAA
>JARGGA010000095.1 GCA_029210805.1 Candidatus Thorarchaeota archaeon | reverse complement strand
CGACTCGATATTATCTCCAACAAAGAGTATTTTCTCTCTGTGGTCATAACATGATGCAGAGTCAATGGTATGTCCTGGTGAATGGAAGAACTCCACTTCATCATCTTCGAAGATGAAATTCGTGTCAAACAGAGTTGTTGGTGGAGTCAAGATGACCTTTCCTTGCTGGTAATCATAATTCTTCTCAAGTCCCTCTTCTCCTTCTTTCTCGATGCGTGTTCTACACTCTCGATGACCAAGAATAAGGGCATCTTTGAAGTAGCAGTTTCCCCAAACATGGTCCCAATCTGCATGTGAATTGAATACCACAATTGGTTTGTCTTTGTGTCCATTCTCTTCAATTATCTTGGATATTTTTTCCATAGGCTCAGGACCAATAAAAGTGTCACAAACATAGACACGATGGTCCCCAAAGATCAGGTGTGTTGTTGTGTAGAATGGGTCTTGAAATGCAACTGTTAGATTTCGTTCCCCTATTTTGATTAATTCCATTTTGGGTCATCCAATGGCTGTTGCGATGCCCTCTTGAAGTTCTCTATCTCTGCTTCTTTCCTATCTCTTTCCATCTCCTTGTTTTCACAACAATATGGATTGTGTCTATCTCAGATACTGTGCTTTTCCGGTCATCTTCAGCTCTTTGAGTTCTTACGTTTGCATTTGTTGACACAAACGGCGATAATCTTGGAAGTTCAATAGCAAGGTGGTATCAAGAATCACTCATTTCACTCCCTTCTTAGACAATTGCATACTCTAATAGCCAAATACTTCTCAATTCTAATTGCGGTGATGATGAGCCACCTTAGTGTGACTATGAACCTATGATCGACCCAAGGGGTATCTGAACCGCCCTTTCTACTCATTCCTATACAATCTCAACTTGAGAAATGAGTAAATCACGATTAACATGACCACGCTCAACAGAGATACTGGTGAAACTACTGATATCCAGTGCTCCCGCGGATCCCAATCTGTTCCGTCTGGGATACCATCAGAATCAGTATCGGCGTTTGTTGGATTCATACAATATTCGACTTCGTAGGCGTCGCTCCAACCGTCCCCATCAGTGTCGCGCACAAAAGGTGATAATTGATTCAGAATCTCAAATAGATCACTCAATGAATCTCCGTCTGTATCGGGTGAAAGAGGATTTAGCCCCATTTCGTATTCAAAACCATCTTCGAGTCCATCGAGGTCCGAGTCAACACTCAAGGGGTTCGTGCCAATCTCATACACTTCGAGGTAATCGTTCAATCCGTCTTGATCACTATCGATTGATGTCGGGTCCGTTCCAAGGGCCGCCTCTGTGCCATCATCAATTTGGTCCCCGTCTGAATCGCTGGAGAGAAGACTCGAATCCCATGTGTACTCATCGTAGTCAGAGGCACCGTCCCCGTCTGTATCACGATTGGTTGGATTGGTTCCCAAGGAAATTTCGAAGTTATCACTTAAGCCATCTCTATCGGAGTCTCGCAGGTATGGGGATGTGCCTAGTGCAATTTCTTCGAAGTCATTAATCGTGTCCCCGTCAATATCCGAGTAGGAAACAACACTTACAGTAAAATTCGTGAGAATTCCGCCAAGGTTTGTAATATTGAGAATATACGTTCCATACCTACTTGGCAAATACTTCATGACGAGAATACCATCATCCTCAATTCTCTGATATTGTGGAATATACGATGCATTCATCATAGTTCCCTTCATGGCGACATTTTGGTCCCATGTTATCGTTGAATTCAGAAAACCAGATGATGATACCATTGTCCTGAGAAACGCAGATTCACTAACATTCAGCACACCATTCAAAGTACGTTCGGGTACAAGACCCTTTCCGATTATCCCGATATATGCGGTGACTGCTGCAGTAGCAGCCGCGGTTTCAGCAGTCTTTTCGAAGCTATAATACGAATTGTCCCATGTATCTGCTTGAGTACTTGACTGGATGTCATACTGGAATCCTTGTGAAATATGCATTCCTTGTCTTCCAACACGCCACATCTCTTTGGCACAGGACCTATCTGCTATGGCCATATCAGACACTCTTTTTATCCATCCATTTCCGTAGAGTTTTGACAGCTGCGACATTAGTTCAGGTATCCAGCTTTCATCATGGTACAGACCTGTAGCTGAGTCACTTCGAATTGATATCTGGGTGCCATAGAGGAACCCTGAATGGTGAAAGAGAAGCCTATCAAACGCAATATTAGTGAGGGTTTCAATTTCATTTTCCTCAAGCCATTGAACAAATGCTTGGCTTCCAAGATCCCTGTTGTCATCTAAATGCATTCCATTGATGAGCACATAATATACATCATAGGAAAAGGTGTAGTTGTGAAGCACTCGGGCAATCTCAAGCACGGCTGCAACAGATGCCCCTGCGTCATTTGCTCCTGGTGAGTGTTCGGTGTCAATCACTCCCGATATTACAATTGCTGGTCTTGGAGATATTCCAGACCCAGTCTTTATTGCAAGAAGATTTTGATAATCTGTGATTTGCTGAAACGCGAGCTCATTTTCTGTGTTTGTCTTCAATGTGGTATTGGCCCATCCCCAAGAACCTGTGAGGTTTTCATTTGGACCATTTGTAGTCCAGATTCTATTTGGGTATGTTTCAGTAAGGTCTTGAACTAAATCGCGTAGATTATCCTCCGATACTGCAGACCATATATCTTCAAAGAGTTCCGAAGCGTTGAGATATTCGATATCTGAGAGGGTGTTTGTGGGTACAGGTGCTATCGTGGTTTCTGATAATACAGTGGTGTTAGTAGATGATGCCAAGACTGGCATAAGGAGAAGAGTTCCAATAATCATGAAACTAAAAATCTTGAATCCACTGCCTCTCATACTTATTCCACGCTTCTTCCGGAGATTAAATGCATTGTTCTTAGCGTAATCTGACATTTCGATTCCACTTCTGTTGTAAGCTCGTCTCTTGCTGAGCAGTATTCCCAATACAACAATTGAGAATACTCCCAGGCCAATAAACGGCAGTACATTTGCCCAGTGTTCTCTCGGAGCCCCGTCAACACTGTCTATTATGCCGTCTCGATCTGTATCGGCATCAAATGGCATCAGACAGTGTTCTATCTCATATGGGTCACTAAGCCCATCGGAGTCGCTATCAACGGCCAGTGGGTCGAGAGCATTCAGTACTTCAAAAAGATCACTAAGGCCATCACCATCACTGTCGGGCGATAAGGGATTTGTTCCGATTTCATATTCGCTGTAATCATCCAGTCCATCAGCGTCTGTATCTGCCGAGAGTGGGCTCAATCCAAGATTTAGTTCAAACGCGTCATCCAGGCCATCCTGATCTGTATCAGCTGACATTGGATTAAGACCATTGTCAATCTCGAATCCATCGAAAAGCGAGTCTAGATCAGAATCTTGAACAAGAGGGTTGCTGCCTAATGCTACCTCAATTCCATCGAATGCGCCATCCTGATCCGAATCTTGATTTCGAGGATCGGTATTGTATGCAATTTCCTGATCATCTGTAAGAAAATCGCGATCTGTATCAGATGAAATAGCATCCGTGCCAGCAAGAAATTCTTCGTAATCATCAAGAGTATCACCATCAAGATCATGATAGTGTGCATACTCCACAGAGTAGATAATTGACTCATTGGCAAGGTTATCCAAGAGTAGGGTGTATCTACCAGGCTGAGTAACCAGATAATTCAGATGAATGGTCATATCGCTTTCGTTCCTGAAGTAGACCGAATCGACATCTGGGTCCAATATCTGCGCTATCAACGAGGTGTCGTTGTTCCAATTCACTGTAACATTCACAAATGAGTTTCCTGTCAAGGACATGGGAATTTGAGTAGTGCTATTCGCATCCAAAGACCCTGTAAATCTGAGGTATGGAGCATCACCCTTTCCTAATGTGCAAGCAGTGGCTACGATTGAGGCAATAACTCCTACTGCTTCTCGAGCATTTCCGTAATCATAGAAGCTAGAATCATAAATATCGTTCTCTCCTCTCCAAATAGTATCGGGGTAGTATTGCCCAATAGCTACACCCGGTATCCCTCTATGCCAGGCTTCATAAGCTCCTGATGCTCTCCAGACTTGATCTGTTGTACGTTCTGGGATTACTATTTGGTTGGTGCCAGATTTTTCGGAAATGAGATCTGATAGATCCGTAATGAACCTTACTGGATCGTACGGGTTTGCAATGTAATCATAGTCTACTCTGACTGCACTTCCATAACTATCTGTTGTAGTATACAGGAGCCGATTGAACCATAATACTGCAGAAGGAATTATTCCCTCATCATACATTTCGTTCATAATGGCCTCTAATCCATGATTACCTGTATCGTAGTTGAAGTACCCATCAGAAATGCTGTTTGAGAGTACATAGTACACATCATTTGTTAGATTGTAGTTGTGAAGAATACGTGCACATTCAAGCACCGCGGCAGCTGAGGATGCAAAACCATTTGCTCCTGGCGAATATCTGCTTGAGATAACACCACCAATGATAATGGGTGCAAGGCTATTGTCTGTGCCTTCTTGAATCGCTACCAGAGTAAGCATTGAGGTTCTGAAGGTGAAATGAAGGTCATTACCTGTATCACTCTTGAGTGAGTTGTTTACATAGCTCCACGCATTGATCAATGGCACTGAACCATTTCTGTCCAGCGGAAACCATACCCGCTGAGCATATGTTGTAGAGAGTTCTTCCACTATGTTCCTGATATGGCTCTGAGACACTGTGGCAAAAATATCATCCCACATATTCTCCATTGTAAAGGTGCCTGCTGTATCCATTGTAGCAATAGGATATGGTATATCCTGGGATATCTTGCTGCTATTTGATGCCATTCCGACTGGGGACAATATCATAATGGCTAGAATGAACAATAGCGATATGCATGCATACGCTCGGCTCCCTTTCATGGGCCCGAAGGACTGATGAATCACAGTTATATGTTGCGAAAGGCGCTATGAATTATACCAATACATCATGGACATCTATTGCTTCAGTCTTAACGATACTGGTGAGTTTGTCAATCTCAGCATTAGAGATTATAGGTATATCATCAAGCGAAGACGCAATTTTCGACCCCTCCCAGATAATAATTGCTCTGATAGTATTGGGGATTTCCGAGATTTCTTCTGAAGTTTCTCCTATACACCAGAATTTTGGGACATCTAATCCTTTGAATCCCTCAAGCAAGAGATAATCTACATTCAATGTGTCTGCCACTTTGAGTATGTCTACTCTATCGTTGAATCTAATCGTAGTTGTATTGGGTCCAGACAATATTGTTGGATTGGCTCCTGCAACACCATGTCGCCATGTATCAGTTCCCTCTGGCGCTCTGATGTCCTCCTTAGTACTCTTAACAGTTGCAACTGAAATGCCCTCGGATACCAATTGCTTTACAATTTGTTCAAGTAAGAAGGTCTTACCTGAGAATGAAAATCCTGAAACAGCAAAGACACGCATCGTTAACTCAGCCCCTGTTTCTCCGCGAAGGTTAATGGTGTTTTCGATGTCGAAATAAGTCACTTAATATGGGAGGATTTTTCTGTTGCTTCTGTCGGAACCTTAAAAATCTGAACATGCTGAACCACAGACACCGGAGTAACCTTAATTGACGTCAGCGAAGGAAGAAGCAGTAGTATGTAAGGAAGTATTTCGAGAGTTTGAGGATGGCACCCGTGTAATCAAAGTTCTGAGAGGAACTGACCTATCTGTTTACAGGGGTGAATTCGTAGCTATTGTTGGCGCTTCTGGCTCCGGAAAAACTACATTGCTGAATCTTATTGGCGGGCTTGATCGCCCTACAGATGGGACAATATTTGTTGATGGAACCGATATTACTGGTTTAAATGATGATCAAATGTCCGAGATGCGCCGCCATAAGATTGGAGTTCTATTTCAAGATCAACATCTTCTACCTATCTTCACGGCAATTGAGAATGTTGAAGTTCCAATGCTTCTAGATGAAATCCGTGCGGAGAAGCGGCATAAGAAAGCGATGAGCCTTCTTGCAGCAGTTGGTGTTGACCACCGTGCACACCACATGCCACACGAGCTTTCTGGAGGTATGCGGTCAAGAGTTGCACTTGCCCGTGCATTGGCCAATGACCCTACCGTTTTACTATGCGATGAGCCAACTGGAGATCTCGATCATAAGACAGGTGCAGAAATTATCCGATTGATGAGGGATTTGGCAAAGAAGGAGAATCGTGCTGTTATCACGGTAACCCATGATCCTGAAACTGCAAGAATGGCTGACAGAATTCTACTGTTGCGTGATGGAAAGCTTGTTGATGAACTAATTGGAGAATTCTTCAGAGCAAGTGGTGTTGACATTTCAACAAAAAAGGAAGAAAACAGTGACTCCAGTGAGAAGCCAACCACGGGGTGATTAATTGGCCAGAAAGACCAAGAACGGTAACAAGCTGCCAGGAAATCGACTCTATGCTCTCTCATATGCAGTCAGTTCAATGAGAGCATATCCCTTTCGAGCACTCAGCCTTGCATTGACCCTTAGTCTTGGTGTGTCCCTCATTGGATCTGTTCTAATATGGGCAGATACCGGTGTTCAAGTCAGTGTTGATACTTATTTCGATAATAATGCATTTCAATTATTACTAGAAAACCCTGCGGGACAAACCAATGCATTGGCATCTGCAGAGGCATACATGAAAAACAGTCCGCTAATAGAAAAGACCTATCGATTGAATTCTACTGTTGGTCTGGTTTATGGATCTCAACTTCCCGATTCTACTATATACGGGCTTGGTGAACCTATCTACACCTCAGGAATGAAAGACTGTGAAATAATTGTTGTAAACAATGAGTTCCTAAATATAGCACGAACACAGTTCAGTATAGAAGGTCAGTTTGAGCTATCCGAGGGAGAAACCCTTGTTTCAACTCAGTTTGTTAATTATGTGTACGAGGTGTTTGGACTCACTCTTACAATAAATTCAACAATTGATGTAGAAGCTCTAACACGAAGACCAACTAGTGGAACAGGTACGTTAGGTAATCTTGGACGTGAAACTCTCGATGGGCTGAGAATTGTAGGCATATATGAGATTGAAGGCTACAACAGTCTTATCGAAAATGGTTTCGAGTCACTAATGAGAAAGAACTACGATTATCTCCACTATTACACCCCTGTTTTTGGTATCAGGGATAGCATCATGGTTTTGCCTGGAGAGTTTGACGGTTCCTCTCTCTCTCAAACCGGTTTCTTCGGAGCCAGGTCCTTTGTAAGAGCTTCCAGTGAAAATCTAATCGCTGCAGGCGTTAACTCAATGGATGAAAACCTTCTAATCCTTAAGGCAAGAGTTGACGAGCAGTTTCTAGTGAACGTTGAGGGCCTTGATGAAGTTCTGTATCTCCAAGGTCTTGTTGATACTTATGTTGAAACAATGCCGCTTGCATTACTCAATCTTCCAATCTTTATTCTCGCATTGTTCCTTTCAGTATTTGCTGCAGACACATTCATGGCAACAAGGAATCTGGAAGTAAGTGCAATCCGGGCAAAAGGAGCAAGCGCGAGTCAAGTATATGGCATCTTTTTCTCTGAATCTGTTCTGATTGCCACATTTAGTACAGTCGTTGGAATGTTTCTAAGCATTTTTTTTGCAGCTTTAATACCATCAACTGTCGGCTTTATGGTATTTGATTGGGATTTGTATAGCTTCTACCTGATGAGCACAGTTCTAAAATTAGAAACATTTGTCCTCACCATATTTCTCTGTATTGTTCCTCCTCTCCTCTTTATACTGAACTCTGCGAGGAAAGCTGCTCACACTGAAATCGGAATGCAACTTATGGAAGTTTCAGAGCCTGTTGCTTCCGGAGGAGAGTCTTATGGATTTACCATTGGAGTTTCAGTAGTCCTTCTTGCTATTGTTATCGTTTCAGTTATTTTATTTCCATCTAATCCAATCATGTTGATACTTGAACTAGGACTTGGAACTGCTGCGTGGTTCTTCATGGCGTATAACGGGTCTCGTATAGTACGAGTTGGATTTGCCACTATTACTAGAAAATTGTCCTTTGTTCTTGGAGAGAAAAACCTGATTTCTTCAGGAAACCTCAGGATGCGAAGAGGTCGAATTGTTCCTCTGATGGTCGTTCTAGCCCTTACATTATCTTCAACAATTGCTTTCACTGTGCAGGCTGATAGCTTCCAAGCAGACCTTGATAAAGAAATTCGATATGCCGTAGGTTCAGACCTAAGAGTATCTTGCACTGCCCGTCCATTTAGCTTCAACAATACTATTGAAGAATATCCTGGTGTAAATAGAGCTACCCCTGTTCTGAATACGTGGGGTGGTATTGGATTAGAACGAATTTCCCTTTTAGGCATTGACGCAATAGAATATTCGCTAATTGCGAATTTCGATGATTCAAGTTTCTATGGCGAGGATCCCAGCTTCATGTTGTCTCGTCTTACCTCTACACCAAATGGAATAATCCTTAGTTCTTATCATGCTAATCGATGGAACAAATCAATTGGGGATGAACTGAATCTTGAAGTTGGAGGAAATCTAGGTTCTGTCTGGATTTCGTTCACCTTAATCGGAGTTGTTCACTCGGCTCCAGGATTTGGATATGCATCAGAAGAGGACATACCACAATCACGATTAGGTGCTGGTTTTGGTTATCAGGTAGGCCTATCAGGATTTGCTCTTACTAACATAGACTTTGTTTCAGAAAGAACAGAAATTTCCACGACCTCGCTATTCTTCGCAGATCTTGTGTGTGTATCCGATCAAGAATTGATTTTGAGATCAATGAGAGATATTCCAGGTGTTTCCGCGAAAACACCAGAATCATTCGATCTTTCAAGTTTCTCCTTTGGAACTGCGCTTTTCCTTCGCACGGTTGAAGGATTGTTTTCTATCGGCTTTGCGATGTCCATGCTTCTTAGTATGTTTGCATTGACCCTCTTCCTAGGTTCCATTGTAAGAGAAAGAAAACGCGACTACGCTATTTTACGAGCAGTCGGCGGCTCAAAGAACCAAATTATTCGTGTTGTGTTGTCTGAATTCACAGGAGTTGTATTGGCATCTTTGACATTGAGCTTGGTTCTCGGAACCCTATTCGGGTATGTGATGAGCACCATAATTTTCTCAATGAGTCCATTCTCTCGGACCCTTTCGGCGCTAATCTCTTTCCCAATTGGCTTTCTCACAGCAGTCATACTGATTGAGATAGCTGTAATGATTGCCGGTGCTTATCTTCCCGCAAGAGAGGCATCAAAGACAGATCCTGCGATTGTACTACGAAATCTATGAGGAATGAAGATGGTAGAGAAAGCACGTCCGAACCAACTCAAAGGAAGCTCTGTATGGGCATTAAGCTATGCTATAATGTCTCTTCGCAACTACAAAGTTAGAAACATGGGTATTGCTCTTGTATTGGCAATAGGAGTTGCTCTGCCAACAACCGTTTTTGTGTGGGCTGATACAGGCACTAAGATGGTCGTTAGGGATTATTTTGAGGAATCCACCTATCAGATGTCCATGGAACTAAAGCCTACGGCACCATATGACATTAGAGACCTTGAGCAACTCATTATAGATGCCGAAAATCATCCCTTTGTCCAGTATATGCATCGCGTTATTTCGACAGCAGCTGTATTTGCTAATGAGACTATACCCGCTTGGACCTCGTACGATTTGAACGGGTTGAACTATGCCCTTGGACTCAAAGACACTCGAGCAATATTGACAAACAATGATATTTTGGCTAATTGGTCACGCGAGTTTGATTTCGAAGGGAATTTCTCACTCTCCCCTGGTCAGATTTTAGTATCCCAAGGGTTTATCGATTATACCGAACAAGTTCATGGCATTGTTCTTGAGATTGGGGACGAATTTGATCTTGATCTGATTGTGCATGAACCAAGAAACACTGGAAGAACTCCTCGTCAATTTATGTATGTAGAAACCCAAGGGAACCTGACAATAGCTGGAATTTACGAAGCCAAATTGGGGCGAAGCGAAATAACTGATGCCTTTCCGAATATTATGCGACTAAATTGGGATCCTATGGCACTTGCACGGGATCCAGTACTTGGCCTAGATGATTCGGTCATGATTCTAAATGAGGATGTTGGAGAAGAACTGGCATTGG